>DATLWP010000018.1:0-21796 GCA_035576265.1 Candidatus Polarisedimenticolia bacterium | reverse complement strand
ACCTCTGGCAGACCAGCGGCCACGCGAATTTCTACCGCGAAAACATGTTCGGCGCGATCGAAGTCGAAAAGGCCGATTATCAGCTCAAGCCCATGAACTGCCCCGGCCACATCCTGATTTACAAATCGCGCTTGCGCAGCTATCGCGAGCTGCCCATCCGCCTGGCCGAGCTGGGCACGGTCTACCGCTACGAGCGCTCCGGCGTCCTCCACGGCCTGATGCGCGTCCGCGGTTTCACCCAGGACGACGCACACATCTTCTGCATGCCCGAGCAGATCGAAAGGGAAATTCAGGATTGCGTCGAGTTTGCGTGGGAAGTCCTGCGCGTCTTCGGTTTCAGCGATTACATCGTCGAGCTTTCCGGCGGCGATCCGTTGCACCCCGAGATCTACGCCGGAACTCCGGAGGAGTGGAAGCGCGCCGAGGACGCGCTCACCAACACGCTGCAGCGCATGAACGTCCCCTACAAATACATTCCCGGCGAAGCCGCCTTTTACGGCCCGAAAATCGACGTCAAACTCGTCGACGCCATCGGCCGTCCCTGGCAGCTATCCACCGTGCAATTCGATTTCAACCTGCCGCAGCGCTTCGAGCTCGCCTACGTCGGTGAAGACGGCTCGCGCCACCAACCTCTCATGGTTCACCGCGCGCTGTGGGGCTCGGTCGAGCGCTTCTTCGGCGTGCTCATCGAACACTACGCGGGCGCGTTTCCTGCTTGGCTCGCTCCCGTGCAGGCTGCCGTGCTGCCCGTCAGCGGAAAATTCAGCGATTACGCGCAAAACGTGGCTCGGCAACTCAAGGACGCGGGTTTTCGCATCCATCTCGACGACCGCAACGAAAAGCTGCAGGCTAAGATTCGCGACGCCCAGCTTGAAAAGGTTCCCTACATGCTCGTTCTGGGCGGCAAGGAAGCCGAAGCCGGCACCGTCTCGGTGCGCCACCGCTCCAAGGGAGATCTCGGCCCGCGCCCGCTCGCGCAGTTCATCGCCGACCTGCGCCTGGAGGTTGATTCCCGCGCCGTTTCCTGATTCAGGATCGCCAAAACGCCGGGCGGATCCGGCCCGCAGGCCCGCCGGCACCGGCGCTCTTGCGGGGGAGCGGCACTGCCGTGCTATACTTTTTCACCCGCCCCTCGGGGCGGGCATTTCTGTGTGGGGTGGGCAAACGGGCCGTGAACAGATAGTTCGCGAGCCCGGGAGGTGAGTTTATCGCGGAACGAGGTGGAAGCGGTGGCCTTCGGGTCAATGAGCGCATTCGCGCTCGCGAAATTCGTCTGATCGACGAAGCAGGGAATCAGCTTGGTGTGATGTCCCTGTTTGACGCAATGAAACGGGCGCGGGATGCCGGCCTGGACGTCGTCGAAATTTCGCCTAGCGCGGTGCCGCCGGTCTGCAAGCTCGTGGATTACGGCAAGTTCCTCTACGAGCAGAGCAAGAAAGCCCACGAGGCGAAGAAGCACCAAAAGAGCTCCCACATCAAGGAAGTGAAGTTCCGGCCGTCCACCGCCGAGCACGATTATCAGGTGCGGAAGAACCAGATCATCCGGTTCCTCGGCGAGGGATACAAGGTAAAGGCCATGATTTTCCATCGCGGCCGCGAGATGGCCCATCAGGACGTGGGCCGTGCCAAAATGGATCGGCTGCTCAAGGACGTGATGGATCACGCGCAGGTCGAATTCGGGCCGCGGATGGAGGCCAACATCCTGCTCGCCCTGCTGGCGCCGAAGAAGGGCGCCACGGCTTCGGCCCCGGCGCGGCCCCCGCAATCCGCCGCGGAAGGCCAGGCCTGAAGACTTTTCATTGGCAGAGGAAATCGTGAAGAAGAACAAGAAAATGAAGTTGAAGACGCACCGCGGCGCCGCCAAGCGCTTCAAGATCACGTCGACCGGCAAGGTCATGCGCTGGCATTCCGGAAAGCGCCATCTGCTCGGCACGAAGTTGCCGCGCCGCCAGCGCAAGCTGGCCAACAAGGTTGAGGTGAATCCCGCGGACGTGCCCAACGTGCGCCGCGCGCTTCCCTACGGCCTCTAAGGTTTTTCCCGTGCCAGGCAGAGCGTAAACGGGTGCCTGCCGGCCGGTTGTCCCGCTGCAACGCGCGGGGCGCAATCAGCAGTTCCACGAGACAAACCCGTGCTGCTGTCCGCGCGATTTGCGGGCGGCGAGCCCGCGTTTGTCTCTCGAATGAAAAATCGACTTTGAAAGCGCCATTTAGGCGCGCACGAGGAGAATACAGCCATGGCTCGAGTCAAACGCGGTACGAAGCGTCGCGCGCGGCGCAAGAAGCTGCTCAAACATGCCAAGGGTTTTTTCCTGACGAAGGGAAAGCTCTTCCGGTCGGCAAAGGAAGCGGTGAACCGTTCGCTGCGATACAGCTATCGCGACCGCCGCACGCGCAAGCGCGATTTCCGCACGCTGTGGATTCAGCGCATCGGCGCTGCGGCGCGTAACAACGGAATCACCTACAGCCAGTTGATCCACGCCCTGAAGGCGGGCGGGATCGATGTCGACCGCAAGATTCTGGCGGACATGGCCGTTCGCGATGCCGAAGGATTCGCGGCGCTGATTGCCTCGGCGAAGCAGCACCTCGCCGCACCGCCACCGGCCGCGTAAGCGTGCTCGGTGTCTCAAACTAGCTCGCGTCTTTGGACGCGAGGGTTCTGGCTGCGTGATTCGCCATCCTCGGGTCTGAAGATCCGGGCTACATGAGCGACGACAAAATCGCCGCGGAGACGGCGGCGGAAAAACGCTTCTCGATGAATATCGATCCCAGGACACAAACTCTCGCGCAACTCGGCGACACGACGCCCGAAAAGGTCGCAGCGCGCTTTGCCGAGCTTCGGCAGAGCTTCGATCAAGAGGCTGCGACGCATTCCGCGGATCCGGAAAGCTGGCGGAGCTTCGTTGTGGCCTGGACGGGCCGAAAATCGGGTGTTCTCACGCAGATCGGCGACAACTGGCTGAAGCCGGCGCCGGCGGACTTGAAGCGGGCTGTGGGCCAGGAGTTGAACAAGCTCAAGGCGCACGTCGCGGCCGTCCTCGAAGAAAAACGCAAGGAAATCGAATCCGCCGCCGAGCGAGCCGCTGCGGCGCGTGAGCAGATCGATCTTTCGCTTCCGGGCGTAGAACGCGCGATCGGCACGCGCCACCTCATTCGCCAGACGTACGAAGAATTGCAGCGCATTTTTCTCTCGATCGGTTTCAGCGTCGTCGAAGGCCCGGAGATCGAGACGCCCTATTACAATTTCGAAGCGCTGAATATACCCGAGCACCATCCCGCGCGCGACAACATGGACACCTTCTACATCGAAGGGGCGCGCGGCGGGCTATTGCTGCGCACGCACACCTCGCCCATGCAAATCCGCACGATGGAGAAGCAGCCGCCGCCGGTGCGCATCATCGTCCCGGGAAAGGTCTACCGGCGCGATAATCCCGACGCGACCCACGGCTACATGTTTCATCAGATCGAGGGCCTGGCCGTGGACACGGACATCACTTTCTGCGATTTCAAGGGCACGGTCGAATATTTCGTGCGCGAATTTCTGGGGCCCAAGGCGAAGACGCGCCTGCGACCGAGCTATTTTCCGTTCACCGAGCCGTCGGCGGAAGTGGACGCGAGCTGCCACGTCTGCGGCGGCAGCGGCTGTCGGATCTGCAAATTTTCGGGCTGGATCGAACTGTTCGGCGCAGGAATGGTTGATCCAGCGGTCTACGGCTTCGTGAAATACGATGCGGAAAGACTTTCGGGCTTCGCCTTCGGCATGGGCGTGGACCGACTGGCGATGATGAAATACGGCGTCAGCGAAATGCCGCTGCTCTACCAGAACGACGTGCGCTTCCTTCGGCAGTTTCCTTAGAGCGCACCCGCTCGGATAAGAAGAGACCATGGTCGCCTTGAACCCGATACAGCGCTTCTCGAATCGCGCGGAGGATTACCTCCGCTACCGGCCGGGATATCCGCGCGAGATTCTGGACGCGCTGCGCGAGGAATGCGGCCTGGCGGCCGAATCCGTGGTCGCCGACATCGGGTCGGGCACGGGCTTGCTGACACAGCTATTCCTCGCCAACGGCAATTTCGTGTACGGCGTCGAGCCGAACGCAGCGATGCGCGAGGCGGGAGAACACGCGCTCGAGGGCTGGCCGAATTTCCGCAGCGTGGCGGGATCGGCCGAGGCCACAACGCTGCCGGACGCCGCTGTGGACTTCGTCGTGGCCGGGCAGGCGTTCCACTGGTTTGAAATGAACGCCGCCCGCGCGGAGTTTCGGCGCGTGCTCAAACCGGGCGGCTGGGTGGCCGTGATTTGGAACGAGCGCAGGAAGGACACGCCGTTTCTGCGCGCTTACGAAAATCTGCTGCGCACCTACGGAACCGATTACGCCGAAGTGGCGGCCGCGTATCCGGAGCAGACGCGCATGGAAGAATTCTTCGGAGCGGGCGCATTTCATCACAAGTTTTTCCCGAACGCGCAGGATTTCGATTTCGATGGCTTGCGCGGGCGTTTGCTGAGCGCGTCCTACGCGCCTCCCAAGGGCCATCCGAACCACGAGCCCATGCTCGCGGAGCTGAAACGGCTGTTCGACGCGCACGCCAAGAACGGCCGCGTGCGCGTCGAGTACATCACGAGGCTTTATATCGGGCACATGAAGCGCGACGACAGCGGGGATTCGAGCCGGAAATGAAAGTTCTCTACAACTGGCTGCGGGAATTCGTGGACGTGGCGGCTTCGGCGGAGGACTTGCGCGCGCGGCTCGCCCTGGCGGGACTGTCCGTTGATTCCGTCGAAGAGAGTGCAGCGGGCCCGGTGCTCGACGCGGAGGTGACGGCGAATCGTCCCGATTGGCTCGGGCACTACGGAGTGGCGCGTGAAGTGGCGGCCATCTACCGCCTGCCGGTAAAACCGTGCGATCCCAAGCTGAAGGAATCGGGCGGAAAAGCGGCGGAGGCCACGCGCGTCGAAATCGAATCGCCGCATATGTGCGGGCGCTACACGGCGCGCGTCTTGCGCGGCGTAAAAGTCGGGCCGTCGCCCGATTGGCTGCGCCAGCGGCTCGAGGCCATCGGCCAGAACTCGATCAACAACGTGGTGGACGTGACGAACTACGTGATGTTCGAGCTGGGCCAGCCGCTGCATGCGTTCGATCTGGACCGGCTGGCGGAACGCCGCATCGTCGTGCGGGCCGCGCGTCCCGGCGAAAAGATTCGAACGCTCGATGGAGTCGACCGCGCGCTGGCGAAAGATATGTGCGTGATCGCCGACGCATCGCGAGCGGTAGCCATCGCCGGAGTGATCGGCGGCGCCGACAGCGAAATCGGCTTTGCCAGCCGCAACATTCTGCTCGAGTCCGCGTGGTTCGATCCCATCTCGGTGCGGCGCACGTCGAAAGCGCTCGGCGCGCGCACGGAGGCCTCTTACCGCTTCGAGCGCGGCGCCGATCCCGAGATGGCGGAGCTTGCATCGCGCCGTGCGGCTGAGCTGATCCAGCAGACCGGCGGAGGCGAAATTCTCGCGGGAGTCGTGGATGTGTATCCGCGGCGCGAGCCGCCCATGCAGATCACGCTGGCGCGCAAGGAGCTGCTGCGCGTGATGGGCGCGGACGTTCCCGACCGGGACATCGAGGAAATTCTCGCCGCGCTCGGATTCGAGCCTGGGCGCGCCGACGCAAGCCGTGCGACCGGCTCGCCGGAGGCCGTATGGACGTGCCGACAACCGTCGTGGCGGCGCGACGTGACGCGCGGGATCGACTTGATCGAGGAAGTGGCGCGGCACTACGGATACGACAAGTTCCCGCCGCGCCTGCCGCCTGCAAAGCAGCCGGCGCGACGCCTGCCGCACGCCGCGGCGCAAGACCGCCTTTGCGAGCGGATCATCGGCTTCGGCTATCAGGAGATTGTAGAGATTCCGCTGGTCGAGGCGCAGCGCGACGCGCTCTTCCGAGCCGAAGGGCTTGCGCCGGCTGTGATCGGAAACCCGCTCGCCGAAGATGCTTCGCTCATGCGTTCGAACGGCGTCATCAGCATGCTCAACGCGCTCGCCTGGAACCTGCATCGCGGGCAGCGCGATCTGCGCCTGTTCGAAATCGGCAAGACATACGAATTGCGGAAGGGCGAGCCGGTCGAGACGCACGTGCTCACGATCGGAGCGACCGGCCTCGCGCGCCAAAAGACGATCCACGACACGGCGCGCGAATACAGCTTCGCGGATTTGAAAGGCGATCTCGATGGCGTCGCAGAGCTCGCCGGCGGATTCGCGTGGCAACCGGGCGGACCAGAGTGGCTTGCGGGCGGGCGCGCAGCGCGCATTTCGCTGGCGCAGCCCGGCGACGACCGCCCCTTGGGCGTCGCGGGGCAGCTGGCGCGCCGCATCGCCGAGTCGCTCAAGCTGCGCCAGGAGATTTTCATTGCCGAGTTGCGTCTCGCGCCGCTGCTCGCGGCCATGGAAACGGCGCGCGCGGCCGCGCACTTCACGCCGATCCCGCGCTTCCCGGCGGTGGAACGTGATTTTGCGCTTGTGCTATCGGACGGCGTGCGCTTCGCGCAGGTCGACGAAGCAATTCGCGCGCTCGGGATCGCCGAGCTTCAGAGCGTTGCCGCTGCCGATCTGTTCCGCGGCGGACAGATTCCGGCAGGAAAGTTCTCTCTGATGATTCGCGTGACGTTCCAGAGCGCGCAGGCCACGCTGACCGATGCGCAGCTCTCCGATTTTTCTTCCCGGATCGTCGCTGCGCTCGAGCAGCGCCTCGGCGCCATTCTCCGCGCGAGTTGACCTGCCTCGGCGGAACGAGAAGGTTGCGCCTGCGACGCGAATGGCCGAGAATGGCGGCAGTCCAGCCATACATCGGGCGGGAGCACGAACGTGAAAATCGAGATCTACGACCAGAGCTACAACGTCAACGCGGACCAGAACGAAGAGTATCTGAAGGAGCTGGCGGCCTACTTGGACGGCAAGATGCGCGCCGTCGCGGAGGCGACCCGCATGGTCGACTCGCTGAAGGTAGCCGTGCTTGCGGCGCTGAATATGGCGGACGAGCTGTTCACCTTGCGCCAGCGCCAGAGCGAGATCGAGGGACCGCTGCGCAAGCGAGTGGAGAAATGCGTGGCCATGGTCGAAAAGGCGCTGGAGCAATCGAACTGATGCGAATGGCTGCGGCTGCGGCTGCGGCCCCCGGAAGCCAGCGGCGATCGTCGCATCGACCGGCGCCCATCGGCCAAATCATACGGCTCGTAACTTTACCGCTGCGCCGCGAGGGACAACCTGCTTGGGGGTGGCGCACATCTGCTATATGATTCGGTGCAGTGATTCGGCTGGGCATCTCACTGATGCGTGAACGAAAGCCAATTCGATATTTGGTCGTGCCGATCGGGCTACTGGCGCTGCTGCTGGTGGCCATGACGGTTGTCAACATCTGCCACCATCACACCGGCTCCTCGGAAACAACGTGCCAGATCTGCCATTTGAGTCACCAGCCGATCGAGCCGCCGCTCGCGGAGTATCGCGCTCCTGCGCTGGCGCTCATGGGGCGGACGCCCGAATCTCCTGACACGGGGCTGGCCCCGACTTTCGTCTTCCGGCGCCTGCCGGCCCGCGCTCCTCCTACCGCGTAAAGCCCCGCTCGCCTTGTGCCGCTCGCGGCACGCCGATCCACGTCGGTCTCGCCTATTGAGGGCTGAACGTCTATGCATCTACAAACTTTGCGATTTGTAATTTTCACTTTCCTGCTGTTGGTCGTCGGCGCTTCCGGCGCACCATCGGCGCGCGCGCAAGCCCCTTCGCAAGCTCGTGGGCCGGTGAGGATCACGCTCGACGAGGCCATTCAGATGGCGCTCGCTCACAATCACAACCTGCTGGCCGCGCGCACGACGATCCAGCAGAGCGAGGCCCAGGAAGCCACCGCGAACCTGCGACCGAATCCGGTGCTGGTCGGCGACGCGCAGTTCCTCCCGATCTTCCAGCCGGACCAGTTCAGTTCGGATTACATCGATAACTCAGCACAATTCGATCTGGGCTTGAGCTATCTCTTCGAGCGCGGCAAGAAGCGTCAGCATCGCTTGCAAGCCGCCAAGGACCAGACGGCGGTCACCCGTTCGCTGGTGGCGGATAACGAGCGCAGCCTTACGTTTCAGGTGGCCGCGGGATTCACGAACGCCCAGTTGGCGGAATCGGTGCTCGATCTCGCGCAGCAAAACTTGAAGAGCTTTCAGAACACAGTGGATATCAGCAGGGAGCGCTACCGCGCCGGCGACATCAGCGAGGGCGACTACCTCAAGATCAAGCTGCAGCTGCTGCAGTTCCAGACCGACGTGTCGCAGGCGCGGCTCGCCAGGGTACAGGCACTGGCCGACCTGCGCCGGCTGCTCGGATACGAATCCGTCGCGCCGGATTACGACGTGGCCGATTCATTCGACTATCGCCCGGTCAGCGCCAATCTCGAGGACTTGCAGGCCAAAGCCCTCGCCGCGCGCCCCGACCTGCGCGCCGCGCAGCAGGGCGTGGCCGCGGCGAATAGCCAATATGAACTGGCCCGGGCTAACGGCAAGCGCGACATTACCGCACAAATGAGCTATACGCACATCACCGCGCTTAACACCGCCTCTTTCTTCGGCAGCGTCGAACTTCCGATTTTCGACCGCAACCAGGGAGAAATCGCGCGCACGCGCTACGCCATCGCCCAGGCGCAGGAGCAGCAAAGGGCCACAAGCGATCAAGTGCTGACGGACGTCCGCGACGCCTACGAAGCCCTGCGGACGAACGATGAGGTACTCCAGCTCTACCGTTCCGGTTATCTCGACGAGGCGCGGCAGAACCGCGACATCAGCGAATACGCCTACAAGCGCGGAGCCGCAAGCCTGCTGGATTTTCTCGACGCCACGCGCAGCTATCGCGCGACGGAGCTTTCTTACCGCCAGGCGCTCGCGTCGTACCTGCTCGCGCTCGAACAGCTTCGCGAGGCGGTGGGAACTAGGACGCTGCCATGAACACCCAACGAATCACACGCCGCCTCGCGGCAACCGCATTCGCCGGGGCAATCGTGCTCGCTTTCGCACTCGGAGGATGCGGCTCGGACCCCGGCCAGCGCGCGAGCGACATGACCTCGTTTTCGGCGCGGCAATCCCGGTCCGCGACGCCCGAGCTCTTCACGATCCCGGCGGACCAAATGTCGCACGTGCAGGTGGTGACCATTCAGCCGACGAAAATCACGCGCACGCTGCGGCTCACGGGCACGGTGGCTTACAACGCGTTCAAGACCACGCCGGTCATCACGCAGGTCGGCGGGCCGGTCAGCCGCGTCCTGGTGGTGCCGGGCGAGCACGTGCGCCAGGGCCAACCGATGCTTGAAGTGGCCAGCCCGGATTATTCGCAGTTGTTCGCCGCCTACCTAAAGGCGCGCGATGCCTTCCGCGTGGCGGACAAGAACTACGCCCGCGCCCAGGATCTCTACCAGCACAACGCCATCGCCGAGCGCGACCTCCTGCAGGCCGAATCCGGCCGCAATCAGGCGCAGGCGGACCTGAACGCGTCCGAGCAGGCCGTAAGGATCCTCGGAATCAAGAATCCGGAGGATCTCGCCAAATCACCGGCGTCGGCTGAGGTTCCGCTCGTGGCGCCGATTGGCGGCGAAGTGGTCGAGCGGCTCGTCTCGCCGGGCCAAGTGCTGCAAGCGGGTCAGACGCAGGCGTTCACGATCTCGGATATGAGCACGGTGTGGGTCCTGGCAAACGTCTACCAGGCGGATCTTGCGTACGTGAAGAGGGGCGACAACGTCGTGGTGCAAACCGACGCGTACCCGCTCAGCTTCCACGGCAGGATTTCCTACATCTCGGCGGCGCTCGACCCGAACACGCGCACCTTGCAGGCGCGCATCGTCGTGAACAACCCCGGCGAAAAGCTGAAGAAGGACATGTATTGCACGGCCACGGTGACAGCCGGTTCGATTGAGAACGCGGTCGCCGTGCCCGATGCGGCCGTCCTGCGCGACGACGACAACCGGCCGTTCGTCTATGTCGCAACGGGACCGAACGAGTTCGGGCGCCGCGCCATCGAGATCGGGGAAAGCGAGAGTGGCCGGACGCAAATCCTGAAAGGCCTTTCCGCAGGCGAAAAAGTGGTGGGCGACGGCAGCCTGTTCCTGCAGTTTGCCAATTCGCTCCAGCAATAAGGTGGCTCAGTTCGCATGATTCATCGCATCGTCCAAGCCGCGCTGCGGCAGCGGTTCCTGGTCCTGATACTGACGGCATTCCTTGCCGTTGGCGGAGCCGTTTCCTTCCAGCACATGCCCGTGGATGCCTATCCGGATTTGTCCCCGCCAATGGTGGAAATCATCACGCAATGGCCGGGCCACGCGGCGGAAGAGGTGGAGCGCCTGGTATCGCTGCCGACGGAAATCGAAATGAACGGCGTGCCGAAGATGTCGGTGATGCGCTCGATTTCGCTCTATGGCCTTTCCGACGTTCGGCTGACTTTCCACGAGGACACCGACAACTATTTTGCCCGCCAAGTGGTCTTCGAGCGGCTGAGCGATGTGACCTATCCATCCGGAGTAACGCCATCGCTTGCGCCGCTTTCAAGCCCCTCGGGCCTCGTCTACCGCTACGTGCTCGAAAGCCCCGACCGGACACCCCAGGAGCTGAAAACCTACGAAGATTGGGTGGTCGAGCGGCAATACAAGCAAGTTCCGGGGGTAGCGGACGATTCCGGTTTCGGCGGCACGGTGATGCAATATCAAGTTCTGCTCGACCCGGCGCGACTCTACGGCTACCACATCACTGTCCCGCAGGTGGTGCAGCAACTCTCCGCCAACAACGCAAACGCGGGCGGGGGCTTTTATTCCCAAGGCGGACAGTTCTACTACGTCCGCGGACTCGGGCTGCTGCGCGACACGGCGGATATCGGCAACGTGATCGTGGGCGCGCAGAACGGCGTGCCCGTCCGAGTGCGCGATATCGGCGACGTCACCATCGGCCATGCCCCGCGTCTCGGCGAATTCGGCTTCAACAAGACTGACGACGCGGTCGAAGGCGTCATTCTGATGCTCCGCGGCGACCAGACGCAGAACGTGCTCAAGGGCGTCGAGGCGAGGACGAAAGACCTGAACGAACATATTCTGCCGCCGGACATCAAGGTTCGCCCGTTCTACGACCGCAGCGATCTGGTGCGGCTGACCACGGACACGGTGGAAAACAACCTGCTGCGCGGGATGGTGCTCGTCCTGATCGTGCTGATTTTCTTCCTGGTGAGCTTCCGCGCCGCCGTGATCGTGGCGCTGACGATACCGCTCGCGCTGCTCTTCTCGTTTATTTTCCTGCACGCCAGGGGCGTGGCCGCCAATCTGCTTTCGATCGGGGCCATCGACTTCGGAATCATCATCGACGGCACGCTGGTGATGGTGGAAAACATTTTTCGCGAGCTCGGATTGCGCGCGGGCAAGGAATACGACCTGCACGAGGTGATCCTCGCCGCAGCGAAGGACGTGGACCGCCCGATCTTTTATTCCGTGGCCGTGATCATCGCCGGATACATTCCGATTTACGCGCTGAGCGGTCCCGCCGGAAAACTGTTTCACCCGATGGCGGACACGATGTCGATCGCGCTGATCGGCGCGCTCTTGCTGACGCTTACGCTCGTGCCCGTGCTCTGCTCGTACTGGTTCAAGAAAGGCGTGCACGAGACGGTCAACAGGCCTTTCGAATGGATCCGGCATAAATACGCGGCGGGACTCGATCGCTGCCTCGATCATCCCAAGACGACGATTCTCGCTGCCGTGGCGCTCTTCGGCGCCACTTTGTTGCTCATTCCCTTCATCGGCGGCGAGTTCATGCCGCACCTGGATGAGGGCGCGCTGTGGGTTCGCGCCACTCTGCCGTACACGATCTCCTACGAAGAGGCCAGCAAGTTCGCTCCGCAGATCCGGGAGATTCTCAGGAAATATCCGCAGGTGACCGACGTCGGCTCCGAACTCGGCCGTCCGGACGACGGCACCGATCCGACCGGCTTTTTCAACTGCGAATTCTACGTCGGCCTGAAACCCTACAGCGATCGCTCCTGGAAGACAGGGCCGATCCGGAATAAAGCTGAGCTGACCAAAGATTTGAAAAAGCGGCTAGCGGCTTTCCCCGGCGTGAGCTTCAACTATACACAGCCGGCCGAAGACGCCGTGGACGAGGCGCTCACGGGACTCAAGAGCGCGCTCGCAGTGAAGGTCTACGGTCCGGATTTGAATATCCTCCAAGACAAAGCGCTCGAGATCAAGCGGCGATTGTCGCGCGTGCCGGGGTTCACGGACCTGACCGTGGTGCGCGAGCTCGGGCAGCCGAGCCTGCTCGTGGATGTGAACCGCGAAAAGGTCGCGCGCTATGGCGTGAATGTGGCGGATGTCGAGGCGGTCGTGGAAGCGGCGGTTGGCGGCCAAGCGGCCACGCAGGTGATTCAAGGGGAGAAGTTGTTCGACTTGGTCGTGCGCATGAAGCCGGAATTCCGGCAAAACGCCAAACAGATCGGCAATCTGCTCGTTGGCACGCCTTCGGGACAGCAGATTCCTCTCGGTGAACTCGCCGATATTCACGAGGCGAGCGGCGCGTCGTTCATTTATCGCGAAAACAACTCGCGCTACATCGGCGTGCAGTACAGCATCGAAGGACGCGATTTGGCGAGCGCCGTGAGCGACGGACAGCGCGCCATCGCCGATATCCAGAAGTCGCTTCCCACGGGTTACCGCATGAGCTGGGGCGGCGAATACAGCGAGTTCCTCGAAGCGAAACGCCAAATGGACATCATTGGACCGCTTGCCTTGCTGCTGATTTTCCTGATTCTGTTTGCTCTCTACGGCAACTTCAAATTCCCCGTTATCATCGCGTTCGGCGTGGTCATCACGGAACCGGTGGGTGCGTTGATCGCGCTGAAGCTGACCCACACGCCGTTGAGCGTTTCCTCCGTCCTCGGGCTGCTGGCGCTGATGGGGGTGTCCGTCGAGACCGCGGTGATTCTTGTGTCCTTCATCAACAAGCTGCGGCAAGACGGCCGGGACATCCGCACGGCCACGCGCGAGGCGGCGCTGATGCGGCTGCGGCCGATCATGATGACGGCGCTCGTGGCGTGTCTCGGCTTGCTGCCGGCCGCCCTCTCGACAGGCATCGGTTCGGACACCCAAAAGCCCTTCGCCATCGTGATTGTGGCCGGGCTGGTGTCGCGACTCTGCATCGCCATCTTTGTGGACCCGGTTCTCTATCGCATGGTCGCCCGCGAGGGCGACGTCTTGCAGGTGTAGCCACCAGCCCCTCGCCGGTCCGCGGCTAGAAGCCAGCCTTCCGACCCATTCGCTCCGGGCGACTCATCGCGCCAGTTGATACAGTGTCTCAAATATCTCTTGACAACGGTTATCAACTGGCGTACCCTGCTTGGCGTAGTTGATACACTGTTGCAACTAGAAAACGAGCTGCCATGAACTCCAAACTCCGCTCTGAGGCTCGCCTCTCTCCCGCGCCTCCCGCGCTAGCTCGATTCGTCTTGCTCGGCCTATTCTGCGTGGCAACGTACTCGCTAGCGGGCCCGTCCACGGCGTTCGCGCAAGAGCCACCCTACTTCGTCACTTACTCGCACCACCTCGAAGAGCCAGGAAACCTCGAGGTGGAAGTCAACTCGGTGTTCGCGACCCAGCGCGCGGGCAACGACTTCATCGCCCCGTGGATGGAGTTCGAATACGGGGTGAAGGCCTGGTGGACCACCGAACTGTATCTCGACACTCAAACGACCTTTGGTGACAGCACGCTATTCACCGGCTATCGCTGGGAGAACCGCTTTCGTCCTCTGATGCGCGAGCATTGGATCAACCCGGTCCTGTACGTCGAATTCGAAGACATCAATGGGGCCGACAAGATCATGAGGGAGGTAGTGGGTTTCGACGGCCAGGCAGACCACGCCGAGCCGAACTCCGAGACGCGCCGCGAACACAAGCATGAGATCGAGGCCAAGCTGATCCTCTCCAGTGATTTCAAAGGCTGGAACATCTCCGAAAATTTCACCGGCGAAAAGATTCTCGGCCATGAGCCCTGGGAATTCGGTTACGCCGTCGGAGCGAGCCGTCCTCTTCGGCTGGCCGCCACGCCGCGCCCATGCAATTTCTGCCGCGAGAATTTTCTGGCCGGGATTGAGATCTACGGGGGTCTCGGAACCGCCTCAGATTTCACCCTATCCGGCACATCGCATTACGCCGCTCCAATTCTCGGCTGGCAGCTGCCCAATGGCACAACGCTTCGCATCTCGCCGGGTTTCGGCCTCAACGAAGATAGCCATCGTTTCGTCCTGCGCTGGGGCGTTTCCTATGAGCTGGCCGGTTTCGGCCGAATGATAAGGAGCATGTTCTGATGAGACGCTTCCTGATTCTTCCACTCGTTTCCCTTGTCGCGATCGTCACGGCGACGGTCGCCTTCGGGCATTGGGAGACCGATGATCGCGGTGTCCTGCTGGTGATTGCGCAGGCGCCCGCCAAGGCACGCAGTTGGGCGAACCCTTACGAAGCCCAACCCGACGCAATCCAGGCCGGCGCAAAGCTCTTTCGACAGCACTGCGCCGAATGCCATGGGGAAGATGCGCTGGGAATCGGCCGGGCGGTAGATTTGCATTCCGCCGGCGTGCAAAACGCGACGTCCGGAGAACTGGCTTGGTTCCTCGGCAATGGAAACCTCGCGGCAGGCATGCCTTCCTGGTCCGGTCTTCCGGAACAGCGCCGGTGGCAAATCGTCGCTTATCTCAAGACTTTGGATCGATGACTTATATCTAAATTTCTATGGAACCTTTTCCCCGCTGTGCGCACGCGTTGTTTCGGATCGCTTTTTTCTTCTTCGCATTCTCCTTTGGCGCGAATGCGCAGACGGTCGAGAATCAAAAGTCGTTGCCGATTCAAGACAACAGTTTTTTGATCGAAGAGGCCTATAACCAGGAAGACGGAGTGGTGCAACACATCAGCACGTTCACGCGATTATTTCAGAGCAAGAGCTGGGTTTACACCTTCACTGAAGAATTCCCCGTGCGCGGACAGCGGAATCAGCTCAGTTACACGATTCCCTTCATGAACGCGGGAGGCGGGCAGGGGCTGAACGCAGGGATGGGCGACCTTGCTCTGAACTACCGCTTGCAAGCAATCGGCAGCGGGGTTGCACGGGTCGCATTTGCTCCGCGCCTCACCCTGATCGTGCCCACAGGCAGCGTTCGCATGCAGCGCGGAATGGGTGGTTTTGGCTACCAGACGAACTTGCCGTTGAGTGTCGTCGTGAGCAGGCATTTCGTTACGCACTGGAACATTGGTGCGACGATCATCCCGCGAGCAGAAGACGCGCAAGGCGCGACCGCTACGGTGACCGCCTGGAACGCCGGTCAAAGCATCATCTGGCAGATGCGCCCGCGATTCAACGTGCTCCTGGAGACACTGTGGACACGCACAGGAAACGTCGTAGGGCGCCATACTACACAGCACGAGGATGACTTGTTCATCAGCCCGGGCGTGCGTTGGGCTTACAAGTTCGAAAACGGGCTTCAAATCGTGCCGGGTATTGCCGTGCCCCTCGGCGCGGGGCCCAGCGCAGGAGAAAAAGGAATCCTGCTCTATTTGAGCTTCGAACATCCCTGGCGCGCGTTCAAAAACGGGGAGAGGTAGAGCAACATTAGATGCGACCCCGGTCTCCGGCTGGAACGCCGCGGACAGTAAACAGCCCGCCTCAAAACGTTGCGCGGAAGATTCCTGCTACAATAAAACGCGGAGACGGCCTGCGACGCAGGTGACGTTGCGAAAGCCTATTTGAACCAACACTGGATCCCAGGGCGCTTGCGTCGTCCTGCCCTTGCGCATGTCCCGTCCGGCTTGCCGGCATGGGGAAGCCTTAAAGCAGGCGCTGGGCGCCCAACCTATTAAGTGGGGTTCAGGGCCTAGCAACGCACGGCCGAGTGGACCGCTCCGCTTTCCGAGATGGAAAGACGGACGTCCGAAACCAAAAGCCTTTCAAAGTGAGAATCCTTTTCATCGGCGACATTGTCGGCGCTCCCGGCCGCAAGATCATTCACGAGCGGCTGGCGGACATCCTCGCGCAGCGGGAAATCGATCTCTGCATCGCCAATGGCGAAAACGCCGCGTCCGGCTTCGGCATCACGCCCAGGATCGCCGAGGACCTTTTCTCGCAGGGGATCGAAGTGATCACCGGCGGCAATCACATGTGGGATCGGAAGGAAATCATCGAGTTCCTCCCGCACGAGCCACGCTTGCTCCGGCCGGCCAATTTTCCCAACGGCTCGCCCGGCGGCGGGCTTTATATCGGTCGCGCGAAAAACGGCGCGAGCTACGCGGTCGTGAATCTGCAGGGGCGCACGTTCATGGCCGCGCTCGACGACCCGTTTCGCGCGGCCAACCGGGAGCTCGACAAACTCCCGCCGGACTTGAAAGTGATCGTCGTCGACATGCACGCCGAGGCCACCTCGGAAAAACAGGCCATGGGCTGGCACCTCGACGGCAAGGTCTCCGCCGTCATCGGCACGCACACACACGTGGCCACCGCTGATTTCCGCGTCCTGCCCGGCGGCACCGCTTACATCACCGACGTGGGCATGACCGGCCCGCACGATTCGGTCATCGGCATGGAGAAACGTGGCGTACTGCAGCGCTTCCTCGATGGGATGCCCGCGCGGTTCGTGGTCGCCGAGGGCGACGTGCAGATGAACACGGTCTTGCTCGATGTGGACGACTCAACCGGCCGCGCCCGCTCGATCGACCGCCTCACTTTCCGTCTCGACTGAGATCCGAACGGTTTCCGCTCAAGCAACGCCCCGGCGCAACAGCGCATCTTCTGCCACTGGCAGCGAATAGGATGATTCAAATCATGTCACGCCGCGTACAGATCGGTGTGTGCCTTGCGATATTGGTTGCCGTCAGCGGGTCGTCGGCCTCCACGGCTTCCGCACAAGGCATCGTCCGGCAAATTTTCGCTCGGAAGCGCGTCTTTCCGGACATCGGTCCGGGCGTTTCCGCGGTGAAGCGAGATGCCGCGGGTAGCTACTACATCCTCGCGTCACCCGCGACGACTATCGCGATCTACGCAGCCGATGGCAGGCGCGTCGGCCAGATTCCGAATGAGAACTCGCGAGACGTGAAAATCGCCTTCGCGCAAGACATCGATCTCGACGCCGCCGGCCGCCTTTTCGTTGCGGACCGTGGCGCAAATGCCGTCAAGATCTTTCAATCCGACGGATCGCCCCTCGCGACCATTCGCGTAACGGCTCCCGCGTCGGTGGTCGCGCTTCCGAACGGCGACTGCGCCGTCGCAGCGCTGCGCCGCGGGCCGCTCGTTAGCATCTTCAATCTGCAGGGCAAGCTTGTCGACAGCTTTGGGAGCGACTCCGCGGCGCTCCGGGATGCGGATCAAAATACGCCGCTCAGTCGCGGCCGCATCTACGGCGACCCAGCAGGACACATCTACTTCGCTTTCACCGATCGCCCCGATCCGACGATCCGCAAGTACGATCGCTACGGCTATGCGTCCTACGAGATCACTCTTCCGTTATCCGAGTTCATGCCCCAGGAGCAGGCTCGGCGATGGGATACGGTCACGATCGAGGGGAGCGACGATGCGCCACCGACGAGGCCGGTGATCCGCGCGCTAGGCGTCGATCCCGCGACGCAGGAAGTGTGGGCCGCCATCGGCGACGAACTCATCCATTTCGACAAGGACGGCAATCGTCGCGCCTCCTACCGCGTCGCTACGACAGACGGCGTGCCCATCAAGCCCGATTCCATCCTGGTTGAGCCTGATCGCATTCTGGTGGCGGCCGACCCGCTTGGAATTTTCGACTTTGCCATCCCGGAAAAACGGCTCGCTACCACGCCGCAGCGCTGAATTCGAACGGGCCTGTTGAAATGCGCCTTGTGGAAATCGGGAGGCCACTGCCGCCGCTACGGCTCTCGGGCGGCCGTATTTCATCGGATGCCTGTGCGGTTTTTCCCTGAGAGAGACGCTGAATTCTTGTTGTGGAAAAGCTGTGAATACTGTGTGGAGCGCCTCCCTTAACTTCGCCCACTTTTCTCTTGCTCATCACGCCGCATTTAGGCAGAATCCCCGCTCGCGTCGTTGACGCGGTTGCAAGCGAACGCGAGCACACATGCGTTGCCGCGGTTACGGGGTGTGTTCCCGCGGCATCGAACCTGATAGCCCGGTCGACAAAAGTGCCCCTCTCCAAGGGGGAGGGGAATTTCCACAGCATTTCCACACCAGTGGAAATTGCGGCGGGGACTTATTTCCTCGATGAGCCTTTGGGACAAAGTCCTTCATCACGCGGAGCGTCGCGTGAATCCTCACAGTTTTGCCACCTGGTTTCGCCCCACGCGGCAGGAGCGGGCTGAGGAAAACCGCCTCATCATTCGGGTGCCCACGGGCCTGTTCCGCAAGAGGCTCACTCAAACCTACGGCGATCTGCTTCAGGCGGTCCTGGCGGAAGTCGGCCACCCCGGGATGGTGCTCGAGTTCATCTGTGCCGAAGCCGAACCCGCGGCGGGCGCTGCGCCACCGGTCTCGCAGGCGAAGCTCGACTTCGAGTCATCGGATAATCAGCTAAACCCGCGCTACACGTTCGACAAGTTCATCGTGGGTGCCTCGAACCAGTTTGCGCACGCTGCAGCCGTGGCCGTGGCCGAGCAGCCTTCCAAATCCTATAACCCGCTTTTCCTCTACGGCGGTGTGGGCTTGGGCAAGACGCACCTGATGCAGGCCATCGGCCACGCCCTCAAGCAGCGCAATCCTTCACTGCGCCTCACGTACATCAGCGCCGAGAAGTTCACCAACGAGGTCATCGCCGCGATCCGCTTCGAGCGCATGCCCGGGTTCCGCGACCGCTTCCGGAATATGGACGTGCTCATGGTGGACGACATCCAGTTCATCGCTCGCGCGGAGCGGACCCAGGAAGAATTCTTTCACACGTTTAATGCGCTCTACGATCAGCAGAAGCAGATCGTCATCTCTTCCGACTGCCCTCCCAAGGAAATTTCCGCCATTGAGGAGCGCCTGCGCTCGCGTTTTGAGTGGGGGCTCATCGCCGATATCCAGATGCCCGACCTCGAGACGAAGATCGCGATCCTTCAGAAGAAAGCCGATAGCGAGCAGGTTCGCCTTCCGGATGAGGTCGCGGAGTTCATCGCGCGCTCCATCAAATCCAATATCCGCGAGCTCGAGGGCGCTTTGATCCGGCTGATGGCCTTTGCCTCGCTGACCGGCGCCGAAATGAATCTGCCGACGGCGCAGCAGGCGCTGAAGAGCATCATCGAGACGCAGGAAAAGAAAGTGACCATCGAGCAGATTCAGAAGCGCGTCAGCGAACACTTCGGCCTGCGCGCCCAGGATCTGAAGGTTCGCAGCAACTCGAAGGTCATTGCCTTCCCGCGCCAAGTCGCCATGTTCTTGGTGAAGCAGCTCACGTCCGCATCGCTTCCGGAAATCGGCAAGCAGTTTGGCGGAAAGCACCACACCACGGTGTTGCATTCGATCAACAAGATCGAGGCCTTGCGCCAGACGGACAAAGATTTGAACAAGGCGATTAACAGGCTACTCGATTCGTTCGGATAGAGTTAGCGCCCAGTGTCCGGCTGGGCGTTGCGGATGCTTGTGGAAGGATTGTGGAGGCTCGTTAGGATCGCCGTCGGGACGGGGAGTCTTCCAGCGGGGCGCAAGAGTTTCCACCGCACGCGCGAACGAGTAAGCGCATTACGCCCCGCGACTTACTCCATTTTCCACAGAATCCACACTTGCGGAGACGGCGGCGGTGTTCTTAATATATTTGTTCCAAGTAAGAAAAGCAGTAGAGTAGCCGCAGTGAAGAACGCCGAAACGTTTCAGGCAGAACAGTAGCATGCAACTGAATGTAGGCAGGCTCATGCGTCCTGTTCGGATGGCTTAGGTTCGAGAAAGAACACGAGGATCGCCCAAGATGGAATTCAGCGTAAAGAAGTATGACCTACTTGAGGAACTTTCTCTCACGCAGGGTGTGGTCGAGCGCAAGACGACGATTCCGATTTTGTCGAATCTCCTTTGCGAAGCAAGTGGCGGCCGTCTGACGATCACGGCAACGGATCTCGAGTTGAGTATTCGCACCTCGTGCGAAGCAAAGGTCAAGAAAGAGGGCGCCGGCACCATTCCGGCCAAGAAGCTTCTCGAACTTGTGCGCCTCTTGCCGGACGAAGAGATTCGCTTCAAACTACTTGAAAACCACTGGGTGCAAGTCACATGCGACCGCCGGAATTACAAGCTGGTCGGCATGTCGAAGGATAATTTCCCCGCGCTCCCAACTTTTCCACACGCTCTGGTAAAGATCCCTGCCAAACTGCTGGCCGACGCAATCGCCAAGACCACATTTGCCATCTCACTTGAAGAATCGCGCTACACGTTGAATGGCGCGCTACTGGTGCTGAAGCCGGGCTCGCTGACGATGGTCGCAACCGACGGCCATCGCCTAGCCATGGTCGAGACCGATCACAAATTCGAAGGCTTTTCGGCGGAGACGCGGGTACTCGTTCCCAAGAAGGCCATGAACGAAGTGCAGCGCCTGGCTGCCGAGTCCGGCGATGAGGGCGCGATCGAATTCGCACAGGACGAAAGCCACCTCTTCTTCCGATTCGGCCCGCGGCTTCTGACCTCTCGCAAACTCACCGGTCAGTTCCCGAACTACGAAGCAGTTCTGCCCCGCGAAGTGAACAAGACGGTCGTCCTCGAACGCGCCGAGTTGCAAGACGCACTCCGCCGCGTTTCGCAGTTGGCCGACCAGCGCTCGCACGCTGTGAAGTTTGTGCTTGCCAAGGAAGGGCTTGAGATTTCCGCGTCGAGTCCGGAATATGGCGAGGCGAAGGAAGCGATCGAGAAGGAGTTCAAGGGCGATCCCATCGCCATCGGTTTCAACGCGCAGTATCTGCTCGATTTTCTCGGTGCCACGCCCGATGTTCCCATCAGCTTCGAGCTGAAAGACGAGCAGTCCGCCGGCCAACTTCGCCCTCTCGCCGACGGCGCCACGCGCTACCGCTATGTCGTCATGCCCATGCGGATTTGATTGCGCGCACGCGCGATCGGCTGGGATTTCGCGAGGAAATCCGCGTACCGCAGGACCCGGGAAAGCACCGTTTTTGTGTCTCGGTGGGGCCATAGTTTTCCTTCTAAACGCACGCTTGAGCCATCTCGCAACTCGTTGAATTCAAGGACAATAAACTGCTTTCGCAGACTGAGAATCGCCTTGTGATTTACCCCTCCTTCGGGTAAAATTAGTCGTTCCGGATTCCTCCTGAACGGCACTTTGTTCGGACCCGAACTGCCCGGCCGTGCGCTTGTTCGCGCCAGAGCAAGCGGCCTTCACAACCGGGGCGTGCGCGGGTTCGGAATCCCCTTTCCGCGGGGGAAAAATTAAAGCTTCGCTGCGTCTCCCCGAGTTTTTCGGAACGGGGCGGGATGAAGCTTTAGAAGGACCCTTCGAGTCCCAGCTCGAACGAAACCGTTCGCGAGCGTGGGGCCAATGGGCAAGGCAAGTGTCGAGACAATCCGCGCGACCGCCTTCCCAAAACGACCGAATGTGGCTCGGTAGGTAGCTCAGGTCTTCAGGCCTGAGGCTTTCTGAGCAGCACGCAGCAGCCTGCAACTGAGGAGACACACGATCCATGGGTGACAAACCGACCTCGTCCGCCAAAGGCCTCGGGCACAACTACGATGCAACTTCCATCAAAGTTCTCGGCGGGCTCGAAGCTGTCCGCAAGCGCCCGGCGATGTATATCGGCTCGACCGGCGAACTCGGCCT
>DATLWP010000017.1:0-2401 GCA_035576265.1 Candidatus Polarisedimenticolia bacterium | reverse complement strand
CTATCCGAACGGACTGGGAAGGAGGACCTCTCTTGCGCTCGCCGATCTTCCGAGTCGACGCCTTTGCGACACGCCGGTTCGCTGGAAATCCTGCTGCGGTAATGCTCATGGATAGTTTCTTGTCTGACGATACGCTGCAGGCGATTGCCGCCGAGAACAACCTGGCCGAGACGGCTTTTCTGGTTCGTCAAGGTGGCGACTATCGACTGCGGTGGTTCACGCCCACCACGGAAGTACCACTTTGCGGTCATGCGACTCTGGCAAGTGCGGCGGTGGTGATGGAGCGGCTAGAGCCAGGACGCAACGCGGTGGTTTTCCAGTCGGCGAGCGGACCCCTAACGGCGAAGCGGTCGGACATAGGTTATGTCATGGACTTCCCGGCGCGACCGTCGGAGCCGGTCTCGACACCGCCAGGGTTGGCGGATGCACTGGGTGTCGCTCCACTGGAGGTGTTCGCTGACAGCTTCAACTACATGGCCCTCTTGGACGGCGCGCAAGTCTTGTGTGAACTTGCCCCCGATCTGGCGGCACTAACACGCATGGACCGCGGCGGAGTGATCGTGACCGCTCCAGGAGATGGAACGTACGATTTCGTAAGCCGCTATTTCGCTCCCGCCAAGGGCGTCCCGGAAGATCCGGTAACCGGCTCTGCGCATTGTATGTTGGCGCCTTTCTGGGCCAAGCGGTTGGGCAAGACTGTCTTTCGCGCCTTCCAAGCCTCGGCGCGTGGCGGGGAGGTGATTTGCCGGCTGGTCGGCGACCGTGTCGAGCTGGAGGGTGCTTGCGTTTTTTGTCTGGAAGGTGAGGTGCAGATCTGAGTCGCTGTGTGGCCGAACTAGACAGCCGGGGCACTCTCGCCGTCGCTTGCGATTCGCGGGAATTGTCACACCCGCGCTGATCTATGGCACGCGGAAGGATCGAGCCAATCGTTGGGTCGCCGGGTGGAGCGAGCGAGGCACCCAATCTTCGGCCATTGTTCTGAACTCAGGTAACGCTCTCGACAAGAGTGGGGCGGGGTGACTCAGAACTTGTTATTGTGATTTCACGATGAAAACCGCGGCCTTTCTGCTTATTTGGTTGTGCATGCTCGTGCTCTCTTTCGGCCAGGCGCCAGCGGACGAGTCCGGCTCGCGAGAGCCATCATTGCCGGTTATTGATTACAACGCTTGTCC
Organism: Candidatus Polarisedimenticolia bacterium; assembly: GCA_035576265.1. Lineage (GTDB taxonomy): Bacteria > Acidobacteriota > Terriglobia > Acidiferrales > UBA7541 > Palsa-295. The sequence goes on along the minus strand of DATLWP010000017.1, from coordinate 1,229 downwards.
GTTTGAGGGCTGCACCTTCGGCAAGTGGGTCGTGGCCCGCGACAGCACGATTTTCTCTTCCTGGAAAGACGACAGAAAACCTGTGTCCACGCTAAAGAAAGGGCAAGTTGTGACGGGCTTGACCGGCGTGCATATCACCTACCAACCCGACCGCATTCAAGTCCTTAAGGCCATTCCGGAGCTCGGTCTCCAGCCGGGTGACATCGTCTTGCGTTACATGTACCGCGGAGAAGGCTTCGCGGATATCGTGGTAAAGGGCCAGTGGAAAAAAGAATACGACTGCAGTTTCATCACGGAAAAAGATGGCTCGGGCTGTTCCCGAGACTGCGCTGCGAAAGTGATTTCGGAGGGTAGAAAGGATTGGTGGGTCCGCTTGAAAACTGCCCAAGGTTTAATTGGCTGGGCGAAGGTGGAGGGACAATTCGACTGCATGGACGCGCTTGGCGGCGACCCGAAGTGCGGAAACCTCTAGCTCACCTCACCGTTACGTCGACTCGCAGGCCGAGTGCCCGATAAACCGGGCGGAGATTAGCCGCACCACCATGCCCCGGCGCGGCGCGTGGAACTTTCCATCCTTTGGCCCGGCCTTCTCCACAATCTTGCTCCACGCGCGCCGGATTCCGTCCCGCCGACCGGCTGCGTTGACAAAGCGGCGCCTGATCGGCAATATGGATTTGCAGTTCCTCGCCGCACGAATTGCCCAAGTGGCGGAATTGGCAGACGCGCTAGCTTCAGGAGCTAGTGGCCGCAAGGTCGTGGAGGTTCGAGTCCTCTCTTGGGCACCACAGATTCGATAAGCCCCGGTCTCCGTCCCTTCGCAGGGCTCGACAGGCGTTACGGCTGGTGATCCCCGTCACACGGGGTAGTGATTCATTTCACTGCACCCAATGCCGTTGCGCGAGAGCATGAGAATGGTTCATCAGGCTGAAAATCGATGGTCGCATCCGCACGCGTGGTGCGAGGGCGCGGGCAGCGATGATCTTCCCGAATCGAACAGAAGCCGGCCGGAAACTGGCGGAAAAGCTTGCCGCGTACGGGAACCGCAAGGATGTGATCGTGCTGGGGATTCCGCGCGGCGGAGTTCCGGTTGCGTTCGAGGTGGCCGGTGAGCTGAACGCTCCGCTGGACGTGTTTATCGCTCGCAAACTGGGAGTTCCGGGGCATGAAGAACTCGCTTTCGGAGCCGTCTCCAGCGGTGGTGTCCGCTTCCTCGACCAGGAAACCATCGA
>DATLWP010000016.1:0-8840 GCA_035576265.1 Candidatus Polarisedimenticolia bacterium | reverse complement strand
CGCCGCTCTACATGCTGGATGTGCCGTTCATGCGGACCGACTCGCCACGAAAAGAGGACATCGAGTATATCGTCCGGCAGCTCAAGGACGTGGTGAAGACGCTCGAGGAAATCACCGGCAAGAAATTCGATTACGACCGCTTCAAGGAAGCTGTCAGGTGCTCGCGCCAGGTGGAAGAGATGTGGTCGCGGATCAAGCACTTGGCGAAAAACAAGCCGTCTCCCTACGATGCCTATTTCGACGCCATTACTCTGATGGGTCCGCTTTACACGTACCGCGCAAACCCGCGGGGCGTGGAGTTCTTCGAAGTGGCCCTCAAGGAATTGCAGGAAAAAGTGGACCGTGGAGAGGGTGTCTACGACCAGGAGAAGTTCCGCCTGGTGATGGAAGGGCCGCCGCCCTATCCCTACTTCCGGGTGTTCCGCGACATGCTGGCGGCACGCAAAGCCGTGGCCGTGCAATCCACCTATTCGACGGTGGGCGGCCTGTGGGAGTTTGGCGCGCGGCACGACGCGGATAATCCGTTCGAATCCATGGCTCTGCACATGCTCGAGCAGAACCTGTGCAACCGCAGCATGCTCCAGCGCTACGAGCAGATTCGCCGGTACATCGAGGAATGGAAGGCGGACGGCCTGATCATCCACTTCGTCAAGAGCTGCCGGCTCTTCTCGGCGGGCCAGGGCGACATGCGCGATTATTTTACGCGGACGCTGGGCATCCCGACGCTGTACCTGGAATCGGACATTGAAGATCCGCGCTACTTCGGCGAGGCCCAGATCAAGAACCGCGTGGATGCTTATTTCGAAGCGCTCGCGCACGCCAAGGAAACCGGAACACTGGTTTTCAAAGAAGGGGCGACAGCAGGGCACGGCGGCGCGCAGGGCTTGAGGGTCGTTGAATAAGGGGAACAAACATGAGATTTGCCGCGGGAGTTGACGTCGGATCGACGCAGGGGAAAGCGATCATCATGTCGGACAACGGGGGCATCAAGATCGTGGGGCGCGCCCTGGTGGACACCGGCGCGAACGTGACGAAGGCTGCGGAACATGGCTTCGAAGAAGCCTGCAAGATGGCCGGAATTTCTCCGTCGGATGTCGGATACGTCGTGGGCACGGGATACGGCCGCTACAAGATCACCTTCGGCAACACGCAGATGACGGAGATCAGTTGCCACGCGAAGGGCGCGCATTTTCTTTATCCCAACACTCACACCGTGATCGACATGGGCGGACAGGACGCGAAAGCCATCTCCGTGGGGGCCACCGGGGAGGTGCTGGATTTCGTGATGAACGACAAGTGCGCGGCCGGCACGGGCCGGTTTCTTTCGAACGCGGCCGACGTGATGGGCGTGACGCTCGACGATATCGGGCCGCTTTCGGAAAAGGGCAAGAACCCGGTCAAGATCACCACCGTGTGCACGGTGTTTGTGGAATCGGACATTCTTTCGTATCTCTCCATGGGGAAGAAACCCGAAGACATCCTCAAGGGCGTGCACCTGGCCATTGCCAAGAGAACCGTCTCCCTGGCCCGGCGCGTCCCCATCGAACCGGCCATCACTATGACGGGCGGCGTGTCCCGCAACGTTGGCATGGTGAAGGCGCTCGAACAGGTGTTGGATACCACGCTGCAAGTCAGCCCTGAGGCGCACTATACCGGAGCCATTGGGGCGGCGCTGTTCGCTTTGGAGAAGATGGGACTCGGCTCCGAAACCGACGTAAAGGGGGCGACCAATGCAACGCGTAGCGGGGATTGATGTAGGCTCTGGCTTCACCAAAGCGGTGATTCTGGATCCGCCGAAAAAGGCGGATGCCCCACCCGTGGTCCTGGGGCGCGGTCGGGTAGTGACCGGTACCGACCTCGAAAAGGCCGCCACCCTGGCGCTCGATGCCGCCCTAGCCGAAGCCGGCCTGAAGAAAGAGGCCGTGGGCTACGTGGCCACGACGGGATTTGGGCGGACGACGGTCGGCTTCCGCGATATCCAAATCACCGAAATCACGAGCGGTGCGCGGGGAGCTCACTTCCTGTTTCCCGAGGCCAACGCCGTGCTGGATATCGGCAGTCAATCGACCCGGGCCGTTACCATGGATGCGAACGGAAAGGTCGAGCACTTCAAGACCAACGACAAGTGCGCGGCAGGATCAGGCAGCTTTATCGTGCGCGCCGTGAAGTACCTGCAAATTCCGCTCGAAACGGTCGGCGACATTGCCCTGGGGTCGACCAACCCTCAGGCGATCAGCAGCATCTGCGCGGTCCTCGCGGAAAGTGAAATCATCAATCACGTCAGTGCCGGCGTCGGCATTGAAGATATCGTCGGCGGAATCTACGCCTCGCTGGCAGACCGCGCCGCCATGCTGCTCAAGCGTGCTGGCACGCAACTCGAGGTAGTGCTGATCGGCGGCGTGGCCGTGCAGAAGGGCATGGTAAAGGCCCTGGAAGCGAAGCTTAAGACGAAGGTCCGCGTTCCGGAGCACCCTGAATATGTGTGCGCTCTGGGCGCAGCGTTGTTGGGAATGAAGCGGCTCCAGGTAGGCACGGCGAAACCTGCCTCGACCGGATTGTCCGCCGCTCCGAATCAGGTCTCGAACCTGCAGACCGGTACCGTCTGAGCGAACCGATATTTTGCCAGACGGTGATGTCGCGCCGGCTCGCTGCTTCCCATAATGCGGCCCCCGGAGCGAGGATGCAGCCGCCACCTGAGCGCTCGGATCGAGAGATGGCGGCTTGGCAAGGTTTGCGCGATACGGGAACATCTGCCGTGTCCTTCTTCGAAGGATGATCGAGTCCCGTATCGATTCGATGCAAGGAGGATGGAATGCCCGCGTTTCCCGGCGTGGATTATCTGGATTTTGACTCCATGCTCAACGATGAGGATCTCCTCGCGCGCCAGACAGCGCGGCAGTTCGTCGACGAACAGCTGATTCCGATCATCGAGAAGCACTACCGAGACGCAACGTTTCCTCTGGATCTGGTTCCCCAACTGGGCGAGCTGGGATTTTTCGGCTCGAATCTGAAGGGGTATGGCTGCGCGGAGATGTCCAACGTCGCCTACGGCCTGGTGATGCAGGAGCTTGAGCGTGGCGACTCGGGATTGCGCAGCTTCGTTTCGGTGCAGAGCGCGCTTGTGATGTACCCCATTTACACCTATGGTTCGGACGCGCAAAAAGACAAATGGCTGCCGCGCTTGCAGAGCGGCAAGGCCGTCGGCTGCTTCGGCCTCACCGAGCCGCAATTTGGTTCGAATCCCGGGGGCATGCTGACGCGTGCGGTGCGCCGCGGCGATCGCTACGTGCTCAACGGCGAAAAGATGTGGATCACCAGTGGCTCCATCGCCGACGTCGCGGTGGTGTGGGCGAAATGCGAAGACGAGCGCGTGCGCGGTTTGCTGGTGGAGAAGGGCATGAAGGGCTTCAAGCCCTACGACATCCACGGCAAATGGTCGATGCGCGCGTCGATCACCTCCGGACTCTCGTTTACGGATTGCGAAGTTCCCGCGGAAAATTTGCTGCCAGGCATCGAGGGCTTGCGCGGACCGCTCTCCTGCCTCACGCAGGCGCGCTATGGCATCGGCTGGGGGGCCATCGGCGCGGCCATGGCCTGTTATGATACCGCTCTGCAGTACGCCAAGTCGCGCAAGCAGTTTGCGAACAAGCCGATCGCGGCCCACCAGTTGGTGCAGGACAAGCTGGCCTGGATGATCACGGAAATCTCGAAAGCGCAGCTCCTGGCTCTCCACGTCGGGCGGCTGAAGGACCAAAACCGCGCCGATCCCGCGCACGTCTCCATGTTGAAGATGAACAACGTGTGGATGGCGCTCGAATCGGCGCGTAAGTCGCGGGAACTTCTGGGTGCCAACGGCATCGTGGACGACTACTGCGTCATGCGCCACATGAACAACCTCGAGTCGGTCTACACCTACGAAGGCACCCACGACATTCAGCGTCTGATCATCGGCGAGCGGATCACGGGTATTCCCGCCTACGCGTGAAGGTCCGCGAAGGGCGCGATGGCTCGAAGCGCTGGCTGATTCGGGTCTGCTCGGGACGAGAGAGACACAGCGCCGGATGGCTTACCGCGCTCTGGCGTACATAGCCTGGCAGACCGCCGGTATTCTTTGCGACGGCCTTCACCGTTGCGGGCGACACGTTGCGCACCCATCTCATGAGTAGCGTGCAAGAGCTTGCGGATCACGTGCCCATTGGGGCGCGCCGCATGGGTGTGACGGTGGAACCCGATGACGAAGGCCAGCCCGTGTTGCGTTTCCCCGAGCCGTTCAATGTCGCCGAGTACCTCGTTGATCGCCACGTTGAGGAAGGGCGCGGCGGCAAAGTGGCCGTGCGCACCCTCGAACGCGACGTCAACTACTCCGAGTTGCTCGAAAGCGTTAACCGCTACGGCAATGCGCTTACGGAGCTCGGCATCAAGCCCGGTGAGCGGGTGTTGATGGTCCTGCAGGATCGGCCCGAATTCTTCTATTTGTTTCTCGGTGCGGCCAAGGCGGGGATGATTCCCATTCCGCTGAACGTTCTGGCCCCGGCCCGCGACTTCGAGTTCATCATTCGGCATTCGGAGTGCGCGGGTCTCATCTACGCGTCCAAATTTGCCGGCGAGATTCAGATCGCGCTCGCGTCGTGCTCGTGGCAGCCTAGAGTTGCGCTCTGCCTCGACGGCGACGAGGACTCACTGGCCGTTCGGGCGCGACGCGCTTCGCCCCATCTTCGAGCGGCTGCCACGCGCGCCGACGACGACTGCTACTTTCTCTACTCTTCCGGCGCAACGGGCCAGCCGAAATGCGTCGTCCACGGCCACGGCGACGTCATCGTCATCTGCCAGTTGTACAGTGTGGAGGTTCTGGGTGCGCGGGAGGACGACGTCATCTTCTCCGTGCCACGGCTGTTCTTTGCCTTTGGCCTGGGCGTCAGCATGACCGCTTCGCTGTGGGTCGGGGCCACGGCTATTCTCGATGCTCGGCGGCCAAGCCCGGAGACGGTCATCGAAGTGTTCCGGCGCTTCCAGCCCACGATATTTGCCGCCGTGCCCACGTTCTACGCCCGGTTCATTGCGTCAGGCGCGTTCACGCGCAGTGACGTTGCAGGGCTGCGCCGGTGTATCTCCGCTGGTGAGGCAATGCCCGCAGAATTGCTTCGCCATTGGGTGCGACTGACCGGCGTGCCGGTGATCGAAGGCATCGGTTCGACCGAAGGCGGCCACATTTACATCAGCAATCGAATTGACGACATCCGGCCGGGCGTAACCGGCAAGCCCGTTCCCGGCTATCGAGTCAGAGTCGTCAATGACGCCGGCGACGACCTTCCCGATGGTGTGCCGGGCCGCTTGCTGCTGAAGGGACAATCCGTAATCCGGCGCTATTGGGCCGACCCCGAGCGAACGGCCAAGTCCATCGTCAACGGCTGGTATGATACCGGCGACACGTTTGTCCGAGACAAAGACGGCTACTACATCTATTGCGGGCGCAGCGACGATATGTTCAAGGTCAGCGGGAGATGGGTGTCGCCGTTTGAAATCGAATCTGCCGTCGTACAGCATCCCAAGGTGCTGGAGGCGGGGGTGGTTGGCCGGGCCGACGAACGGGGCCTCGTCAAGAGTGAAGTCTGGATCGTGTTGAAAGATTCCGCGGATGCCTCCACGGCGACCGTTGAGGATATCCGCGCCTTCTGCCACAGTCGGCTTCCCGCTTACAAGTGTCCCGAATGGATTCGTCTCGTCGAGAGGCTGCCGAGGACGTCTACCGGAAAGCTGCAGCGGTATAAGCTGCGCGCTTCGCCGTATGAAAAGGCATGAGGCGCGTGAGTGGGCTGGATCGAGCAGGCGGAAACAGTGGCGTGGGGTTCGTCGCAAATGGCAACGAAACCAAGGATCGGAGCTATGCAAGAGGTCTCTGCTGTAGAAACATTCTTTAGGCCGAAAAGTGTGGCGGTCGTCGGAGCGTCCACGGACCCCAAGAAAGCGGGCCACACGGTGCTCAAGAATCTTGTCTCCATGGGGTACCAAGGCAAGATATTTCCGATCAACCCGCACGAGGATTCCATTCTTGGGTTTCGCTGCTACAAGAGCGTCCTGGATATCCCTGAACCGGTAGAGATTTGTGTGCTGCTGGTGTCCGCGGACCTCACGATGCAGGTCGCAAAGGAACTTGTGCAAAGGAAGAGTCGTTTCAACGACATCGTGGGAGCGGTGTGCATGTCCGCGGGTTTCGGAGAACTCGACGTAAGCGATACGAAGCAGCGCGAGAAGGAACTCGTCCAGACTTTACGATCCGCTTCCATAAGGCTCGTCGGTCCGAACTGCCTTGGAATTATCGACGCCTATACGGGATTCAACACAAACTTCGATATCTCTCACTATCCGAAGGGCGGATTGAGCATCCTGACGCAGAGCGGCGCGTTCGGAAATTCCTTCCTGTACTGGGCGGAGAACTTGCGCCTGATCGGCCTGAGCAAGTTTGCCTCCATCGGCAACATGGCCGACGTCAGCATGGCTGAATTGCTCACAGTTCTGAAGGATGACGAGTCCACACGGGTCATTGCCATTTATATGGAAGGCCTCCCCCACCCGAGGGAATTTTTCGAAGTGGCCCGCGAAGTCAGCGCGGTCAAGCCCATTGTGGTCATGAAAACGGGCAAAAGCGATGTGGGTTCGGCGGCCGCCCTGTCTCATACGGGAGCCGTGGCCGGAGCGGATGCGATCTATGACGGCGCTTTCAAACAGGCGGGCATCATACGCGCCAGAAGCGTTCTCGAGTTCTTCGACACGTTGAGAGCCTTCGAGAGGCAGCCGATTCCGGAGGGGAACCGTGTCTCGGTGCTCACGCACATGGGTGGGCCGGGGACGATCTGCATAGATGAGATCTCGGCGACGGGGAATTTGCGATTGGCGAAGTTCTCACCCGAAACCCAGACCGCCCTCAAGAGTATCTGTGCTCCTATGGCCAATATCGGCCGACCCGATGGATACATAGACTTGACGGCTGCTCATACCGAGAAACTACATAACCAGGTGCTTAAAATTCTCTTCCAGGACGAAAACGTGGACGTGGTCGTGCAGATATTGGCCCCGAGCGCGCACATCAACCAGAAGCTTATCGTGAAGGAGATCTTAGACGCCTATCAATCGCAGCCAGGCAAGAAAAAGCCACTATTTCATGGGGTCGTGTTCGGTCATTTCGCGATAGAAGTGCGGCAGGGATTGGAGAACGCCGGCCTGCCTACCTTCGTGTATCCCGACATGCTCGCTAGAGTCGTAGGGAATGTGGCAAGCTTTGCGGCGAACCGCCGGTTGGCTGCGTCGATTGCGCAAGACCGAAAGGCGGTCGAGAGCGATCTCCAGCTAAAGAGAATGCCGGCTGCGGGGCTGATCGCCGCGGCCTCCAAACAGGGACGCGTCAGTTTGCTCGAACCCGAGGCGTATCAGGTGTGCCGCGACTATGGCATTCGCGTGCCGCCCTTCCGGCTGACGGATTCGGTGGAAAGCGCGATCCATGCTGCCAACGAGATCGGGTATCCCGTCGTGCTGAAGGTTGTCTCTGAGGAGATTTTGCACAAGACGGACGTCGGAGGCGTGATGCTCGGAATCAGTTCCGACGACGCCCTCAGAGCGGCCCACAGAAAACTTGTCGAGAATATCGCCAGAACCGCTCCGCGCGTCGGAAACCTGAAGTTCCTGGTGCAAAAGATGATGCCAGCGACAACCGAGCTGGTGCTGGGCGCCGTCAGAGACAAATCGTTTGGCCCTACAGTCATGTTCGGGCTTGGCGGAATCTACATTGAAGCCCTGAAGCTTGTAGGCTTCCGGCTTTCACCGCTTGGAATTCAGGAGGCGAGGGAATTGATCCGTCAGACGCTTCCCCCTGCCCTGCTAAAGGGCGTGCGTGGAGGGGCGCCAATGAATCTTGATTCCGTCGCCAACACTTTGGTTTCTCTGGGACGATTGCTCGAAGAGCAACCGCAAATCGAAGAGGTGGATCTCAATCCAACCCTGCCCTACGCGGATGGCTGCATGGCTGTGGACGCGAGAATCATCATCTCGAAAGGTTAGGGAACCGCTGTGAGGGCGCCGATGGAATTCACACTGGAAGAGTTGTTGCGATGCAACAAACAAGTCATTGTCCCTAGGATTGGTGAAGGAGGGCGGCAAGAAACACGGAAGACAAGAGTATTTGTGGCCGGAATTGGCGCAGGGAGCTCCGTTTCGTCCTACGATCTGGCGACCAAAGCCTGAGGCAGGAGAGAGACTGGAATGGGAGACATCGTTTCGATCGAACGGGCAGACCGCGTCCTGGTGGCGACGCTGTCTCGCCCTCCGGTGAACGCTTTCAATGATGAATTGGTCGCCCGCCTAAATGCCGTTCTCGATCAAGCCGCTGGCGATGAAGGAGTCTCGGTGTTGCACTTTCGCAGCGACCAAAAGGCGTTCTGCGCCGGAGCCGACCTAGCTCTGATGCAGTCCTGCTTTGCCACACCGGGCGGGCCTGATGCCATGGTAGAGATGGTGCGAGGCATGCAGCGACTGTTCGCCCGTATCGAGGCGGCTCCCCTCGTGACGCTTGCCGAGATCGGAGGCGCGGCGATGGGTGGCGGGTTGGAACTCGCTCTGGCCTGCGATCTGCGCGTCGCCGCCGTGGAGGCCAAGCTGGGCTTGCCGGAGGTAGGGCTGGGCTTGCTGCCCGCTGCCGGCGGCACGCAGCGGTTGACCCGTCTGTGCGGCCGCGGCATCGCCAACCGCCTGATTCTCGGCGGTGAAACAATCGACGGCGCGCTGGCGGAACGCCTGGGCGTCGTTCAATGGGCCTACCCGCGCGCGCAGTTGGCCGAGCGGGCCCGAGA
>DATLWP010000015.1:0-8855 GCA_035576265.1 Candidatus Polarisedimenticolia bacterium | reverse complement strand
GATCTCGGAGAAGCGGCCAAGATTGTGTTGCTCAGCGTCACAGAGGGAGAAGACAAGCCGCTAAAGTATCCCTCCATCTTTTTCAAGTCTGCGCTTCTGGTTCTGACGAAGCTCGATTTGCTTCCCCACGTTCCGTTCAATCTTGCTGCTGCCGAGGAAAATGCTCGCCGCATCCATCCGGAAATGGAAGTCCTGAGAGTGTCTTGTCTGACGGGCGCGGGTATGCCGGAATGGCATTCATGGATCGGAAAGCGTCGCTGGACGGTGCACGAGGAGCGAGTCGCGGCGCGCGCGTGACGGCGCAAATGGAAATCCGCAGAAGAATCGAGGTCTCCGGCATCGTGCAGGGTGTCGGGTTCCGGCCGTACATATACCGGCTCGCGACCGAGCGGCATCTCAATGGTCATATTCGTAACACTTCCGCAGGCGTGACCATCGAACTGCAGGGCCCGGTGAGTGCGGTGGAAGAATTTCTAGGCAGATTGCCTCAGGAAGCACCTCCCCTTGCCCGCATCACGCAAATTCAGGTCCAGGAGCTTGCCTGCAATGGTGACCACGGATTCTCCATCCTCGAAAGCGGCCGCGGTGATCGCGCCCGCACGCTGATCTCACCCGACGTGGCGGTTTGCGACGACTGCCTGCGCGAACTCTTCGACCGCTCGAACCGACGGTATCTCTACCCCTTCATCAACTGCACCAACTGCGGGCCGCGATTCACGATCGTGCGCGGCATTCCCTACGATCGCCCCTTCACGTCTATGGCTCACTTCACGATGTGCCCGGTCTGCCAGGCCGAATATGACGATCCGCGGGATCGGCGCTTCCACGCGCAGCCGAACGCATGCTGGAAATGCGGGCCGCAACTCACTCTCTGGAATCGCGAGGGCGAAGCCGTATCTTGCGCCGACTCAGTCGCCGAAACAGCCGCGCTTCTCCAGCAGGGACGGATCGTGGCGGTGAAGGGAATCGGCGGTTTCCATCTTGCCGCGGATGCAACGAACGCTGCCGCTGTCGAATTGTTGCGTGCCCGTAAGCGGCGAGTGGGAAAGCCGTTCGCTGTGATGGTTCCCGATCTGGAGACCGCGTGTGGATTTGGCGAGGTAGACGAGCGCGCGCGCCGGACACTGGAGGATCCCGACCGGCCCATCGTGCTTCTTCGTAAGAAGCAAGGTGGACCGATGGCAGACGCGGTTGCGCCCGGAAATCGCGACTTGGGAATCTTTCTCCCCTATGCGCCGTTGCACCATCTGCTCTTTCGCGCTGGCAGCTTTCGCGCTCTGGTCATGACCAGTGCAAACCTGAGCGACGAACCGATTGCCATTGAGAATCAGGAAGCTCTCGAACGCCTGCAGCGCCTTGCCGACTATCTTCTCGTGCACGACCGCGACATCCTCTGGCGTTGCGACGATTCCGTTGTCCGGTCCGTAGCCGGGAAAGTTCGCCAGTTGCGACGATCGCGCGGATATGTTCCGGTTCCCGTATTCTTGCAAGACGACTTGCCGCCAATTCTTGCCGTCGGGGGCGAACTGAAGAACACGATTTGCCTCACGAATGGCCGCCAGGCATTTCTGAGCCAGCACATCGGCGACCTCGAAAATCTCGAGAGTTACCGGTTTTTCGAGGACGTGATTGCGCATCTCCAAGCGATTCTAGAAATCGACCCTCGCGTCATCGCCTACGACTTGCATCCCGACTATTTTTCGACGAAATGGGCGCTCGCGCGGCAGGGGGTGAAACTCGCCGGCGTCCAGCACCACCATGCGCACATCGCGAGTTGCATGGCCGAAAATCATGTGGAGGGCCGCGTGATCGGTTTTGCTCTGGACGGCACTGGCTACGGCACAGATGGAAATATATGGGGCGGGGAAGTTCTTCTCGCGGGCTATGAAGGTTTCGAACGCGCGGCGCACATCGCGTACACTCGTTTGCCGGGCGGCTCGGCAGCGATTCGAGAACCGTGGCGCATGGCCGTGAGCTATTTGGTCGCCGCGTGCGGGCCCGATGTGTTCGATCTTCAGCTCCCCTTTCTTCACGGGATTCCGAAGACGAGAATCCTGAATCTACTCCGCATGATCGAACGCGGCGTGAATTCGCCCCTTACGTCGAGTTGCGGGCGGCTGTTCGATGCTGTCGCGGCGCTCATCAATTTGCGATCCGAGGTGACTTACGAGGCGCAAGCAGCGATCGAACTGGAAATGTGCCGCGACGAGGCTGCTGCCGGGCAGCCGTATCCCTTCTCCATCATCGCAGAGCACGGCGCATTGCAAATGGATCCTCGTCCGCTGTTCAAGGCGATCGTGGACGATGTGCTGCAGGGTCGATCGGCGGGAGAAATCAGTCAGCGCTTCCACGACGCGCTCATCCACGTGCTTTTACGCGTGGCGCATATTTTGCGTGACCGAACGCATTTGAACCGCGCGTGCCTCAGCGGTGGGACGTTTCAAAACGTGTACCTTGCGACCGAATTGGAGCAGCGATTATCGACGCAGGGGTTCGAGGTGTTCACGCATGCCGAGGTGCCGCCCGGCGATGGCGGGCTGAGTCTGGGGCAGGCAATCGTCGCCGCTCATCGCGCTGCGCACGACTGCGGGCATTCCCCTTCCGCTATGCCGCTACAAATTCACCGATTACCTGCGCCAAAGTAAGTGTGCTTCGCTCGACCACGTCGTACGTGATGCGCGCTGTGGGCTGAGAAATTCGTATCACCTTGCCGAGATCTACAGGGGTCCCGACCACGACGACGTCGCATGGCGTCTTGCGGATTGTGATCTCAAGCTCGGCGAGCTGCTTTGGGCTATAGCCCATTGCCGGAAGCAGCGAGCCGATGTGGGGATAGTGCGCGAACACCTCATGCAGGCTGCCCACCGCGTACGGCCGGGGATCTACAAGCTCGGCAGCGCCCTCGTTCCGCGCCGCCACTACGCCGGCGCCAAACGACATCTCGCCATGGGTCAGCGTCGGGCCGTCCTCAATCACGAGGACCCGTGCGCCGCGAAGGCGTTCCGGATGATCTACGGCGATGCGCGAATATGCCTCGATCACCCGAGCTCTGGGGTTTCGCTCGCGGACGTTTCGCCGCACCGTCTCCACGTTCGCATCGGTGGCCGTGTCCACCTTATTGATCACAATTACGTCGGCTCGCAGAAGATTCACCTCGCCTGGGTAGTACCGCAACTCGTGTCCGGCGCGAAGCGGATCGGCCACCACAATTTCAAGATCGGAGTGCAAGAAGGATGTGTCGTTGTTGCCCCCGTCCCAAACGATGAATGCCGCCTCTTTTTCTGCCTCGGCCAAAATCTTTTCGTAATCCACGCCCGCGAAGACGACAGTGCCCGCCTGGAGATGAGGTTCGTACTCCTCGCGCTCCTCGATTGTGCACTGGTGCCGGTCGAGATCGGCACGTGTGGCAAAACGCTGCACGGCCTGGCGGGCAAGGTCGCCGTAAGGCATGGGATGCCGTATAACAACGATGCGCTCATCTCGTTCTTTTAGAAGTTCGACGACGCGGCGTGCGACCGGACTCTTGCCGCATCCCGTTCGCACGGCGCAGATGGAAATGACCGGCAGGCGAGATTTCAGCATCGTGCGATCCGCGCCCAACAGCAGGAAGTCGGCGCCCGCGGCGATCACACGCGAAGCGAGATCCATCAAGTGACTGTGTGATACGTCGCTGTAGGAGAAGACCGCGGTGTTCACCTCGTCTTGGGTGATCAGCTGTTCCAATTCTTCCTCTGCGACGACGGGAATGCCTCCGGGATAAAGGGGGCCGGCCAATTCCGGAGGATAACGCCGGCCGGCAATGTCCGGGATCTGCGCCGCCGTGAAGGCAACCACTCGGCAATCCGAATCGTTGCGGAAGCACACGTTGAAGTTATGGAAGTCGCGGCCCGCCGCACCCAGGATCGCAATGCGACGCTGCATCGGAGCCTCCTGAAGAATGACGCACACAGAACCTGCATCCGTCGGTCTTCGTGCAACGGGCCTTCTGCGTCATTCACACAGCACGGTAAGGCGGGTCTCTTGTCGGGACTGTGAGCGGCATCACCACCGGACGTGAGCGATATCACACGCGGGAGATCGTTCTCAGAGGCGCCGAATTCAGATGGATGACGTAGAGTCTTTTCCAAGGCACCCAAGCGGTTAGCTAAGGGGGAAATTATTGTACTTTTCTACACTGCGGTGCTAGGCTCTCCGTAAGTCTGGACCGTCAATCCCGCGAGGGAGCCCCTGCATGTTTCCAGCACCCATCGTCGCGATCGCACTCGTTACTACACAACGCTTTTTCACGGGTCTCGCTTGGGTTTCTTCCGGAAGGAGCCGCGGCTAGGTCGTGTTCGCGTGTTTGGAGTTGCAGCGGAGCTGAAGCAGTCCGTTTCCTGGCGAGATGCGAACGGGCCAGTGCCCGAGCTCGGCTTCCTCGGGAGATGAGGAAGGGCGCAGTGATCACCGCGCCGGAACGATGGCGGGTAGTTAGGAAGATCTTCGTCGCCGCGCTCGAGCGCGAACCCAGTGAGCGGCCTGCCTACCTGGACGAAGTTTGCACGGAGCCCTCCGTGCGGCAAGAGGTGGAATCGCTGATCGCCGCACACGCACAGATCGACAGCAGCTTTCTGGAGGGGCCTGCCCCCGAACGCGCCGGATTGGAATGTGCCGTCAAGCTCGGGCCGTATGAAATCATCGAACCCCTGGGTGCGGGGGGAATGGGGATCGTTTACAGGGCCAACGACTCGAAGCTGCCACGACAAGTGGCCCTCAAGATTCTGCCCCCAATCTTTGCAGCCGACGCCGACGCGCTCGTACGATTCCGCCGTGAAGCCGAGATGTTGGCTTCCCTAAGTCACCCGAACATCGTCACCATCTACGAGATCGGCAAGGAAGGCGACACCTTATACATCGCGATGGAGTTTGTAGATGGAAAGGTCTTGAGCGACGTTCTATCAGCCGGCCGAATGCGGATCGAGGACGTTTTCGACGTCGCGACACAAGTCGCTGCCGGATTGGCATTCGCCCACCAGTCGCATATCGTGCACCGGGATTTGAAGCCCAAGAACATCGTGATCCGCCGCGACGGCCTCGTCAAAATCCTGGACTTCGGACTGAGTAAGCTGGCACGTGACGTTCAGCCATCGCTTCTGGACCAGACGACAGCACTCACCGCGCCGAGGGCCATCCTTGGAACCGTGGACTACATGTCGCCGCAGCAGGCTGCCGGTCTCCCGGTGGATTTTCGCTCCGATCAGTTCTCGTTCGGTTCGGTTCTCTACGAAATGGCCACCGGAAGAAGGCCCTTCCAGCGTGGGACCGCGGCGCAAACCCTCGCCGCGATCATCGAAGACGAACCCGCGCCGGCTGCGTCGCTGAACCGCAAGGTCACTCCCGCTCTCGACGACATCATCCGACAGTGCTTGAGAAAAGATCCTGCAGGGCGCTACGCCTCGACGGACGATCTCGCGCGCGAGTTGAAAGAAAGGCGGGAGCAGCTTCCCCGGACCGGGCGAGTGCGCCTCGGACGCCGAGCCTTGGCCCCGTTGCTCGCGCTAGTGTTTTTGCTGGGTGCAGGGGGTATCTGGAAAATCGCGCCACAGCTCTCCGAACGGATTCGCGTGTGGCCGCCCTTGGTTCAGACAGCAGCGACGAAACAGCTTGCTGTCCTCCCATTCACCAACATTGGAAACGATCCCGCCAGCCAGGCTTTCTGCGATGGCCTAGTAGAGATCCTGAGCAGCAAACTCAGCCAATTGCAACAATTTCAAAGAACGCTCCGCGTGGTGCCTGCTACCGACGTACTCCAGGAGGGCATTGTCAGCGTTCGGGAAGCGCGGCAGACCTTCGGGGTCAACCTCGTCATAACCGGAAGCATCCAGCGGACGCAGAATCGCGTGAGGATGACGATCAATCTGGTGGACCCTCAGCAGCTTCGCCAACTCAAATCGAAAACGATTGACACGAACTTGCATGATATTTCGACGCTGCAGGATGGCGTTGTGCTGGAAGCCGCGGAGCTTCTGGGCGTGAAACTGACGAGCGAGGCCCAACAAGTTCTGGCCGTCGGAGGGACCACTGTCCCGGACGCCTACGACCTCTACGCGCAGGGTGTGGGCTACCTGCAGCGGTACGACGTGCCCGAGAATCTAGACCACGCGATTTCACTGTTCAAGGCCGCTTTGGAGCAGGACAACCAGTACGCCCTTGCTCGGGCGGGACTCGGCGAGGCCTACTGGCGCGAATACGAACAGACGAAAGTTCCGCAATGGGCCGCGCAAGCCAAGCAGAACTCGGCCGCAGCCATCCGTTTGAACGACAAGCTGGCGCAGGTCTACGTGACGCTCGGGATGATCCGTACGGGGACGGGTGACTACGCTCAGGCCGTTGATAGTCTCCAGACGGCGCTGCGACTTGATCCCTTGAACGCCGATGCCTATAGAGAACTGGCCAAGGCCTACGAGAGGCTCGGAAAACTGAAAGAAGCCGAATCCACATATCTGAATGCCATCATCGTAAGGCCGAATTACTGGGCTACGTACAGCCAACTCGGGGGCTTCTATTTTCACCACGGACGGTATGCCGAGGCGGAGAAAGAGTATCGAACGGTTGTGGAGCTCACTCCGGATAACGCGCGCGGATACAGCTATCTTGGGGTGGCGGTCCTGGCCCAAAAGCGATATGAGGAAGCGGCAAAAATGTTCGAGAGGTCAGTCGCGATCAAGCCGACGGACACTGCCTATAGTTATCTGGGCTATCTCTACTTCACGCTCGCTCGGTATCCCGATGCCGCACGCTACTATGAATTGGCGGTCCGGATGAATGGTCGCGACGCAGACCGCTGGCACAGTTTGGCCGCCGCCTACCAGTGGTCCCATCAACCAGAGAAGGCGCGCGTTGCTTTCCAACGAACGGCGGAACTCGCAGAGGTGCAGCTCCGCACCAATCCTCACGATACCGGCGCGCTACTCATGCTGGCTGACGCGGATTCAATGCTCGACCAGGAGCAGCGCGCTCGTGAACTGCTGAAGCAAGCCCTGGAGCTTGCACCGAATGATGTTACCGACACGTTTCAGGCCTCGGTGGTTTACGAACAACTCGGGGATAGGAAGCGCGCTCTTGAATACATCGGGAAGGCGATCAAAGGCGGCTATCCTCGAGAGCTAATTGAGAAGGCGCCAAGTCTATCCCAATTGCGACTCGACCCAAGATTCCATGCTTTATTCGGCCCCTGAAGTCCACACTCTCGAATTGGCGAAGGGAGGATCAAAATGGCAACCGGTACAGCTGCAGTTGGTCCAGTCCAAGTCAACATTGTGAAACAGGCCGTCAGCGGCAAGGACAAAGGTTTTGTCGTCCCGCCGCACGTCGATATCGGCATGGGAACCGCCAAGGTGACGTCCGTTCGGTGGATCAATGGCACCGGCGGTCGCGCGAGACTCTGGTTTCCGAATGGAGACGAGGTGTTTGACCCGCCCTCCGCAGGTTTTTCAAATCCGATTGAGATACCCCCGGGAGGCCTCACGCTTCAGGTCAAGGCTTCGCCGATTTCCGGTGACTATCACTATCACGTCTATTGCGATTCACTCAAGGAGTGCGCATTGGGGAACTCTGAACCTAGACTGAGTGTTCCTTAGTGCAAATCGCACCTGCAGAAGCGTAGGTTTTAGATTCGGCCCGAAATTGAAGGCGGATGAAGAGCGGTCTCCTGTTGCAGGGGCCGCTCCATACCTGCGTTCGGCAGGCTGCGCGTGTGCCTTCATTCACCGCCATGCCATGCGATCCCAGCGAGTCGCGTCAGTTTTCCGGACGACTGTTGCAGGTAGGGCCGCCGTGCGAGGCGCCGCAGGCGCGCAAACGCGTTCTGTTACACCACCTGGCTTGTGACAGCAAGCGTGAGCGTGGTTCTATCTTGGCGGTGCGCCCTGTTTCGCGGAGCGGTCGGCGTAATCCTTACAACCGGCCTGCAAGGGCCCCTCAATTTGTGCGCAGCGATTGAATGCGTCAGCGGCTTCCTTGAATCGATTCAAGTTCTGGAAGTCCGCCCCCAGAACGAGAAGATCGGTTGCATCCGGAGTCGCGGCGCCCTGCATGGCTTCCTGAATTTCCTTCAGTGAATCCTCGAACTGCGCACGCCGAAAATAGATAAGACCGAGACCGCTGTGCGCAGTGGTCAAAACCTGTTTCTTGTAAACAGCGAATTGCTCATCGGATGTATTTGCAGGGATCTTCGGATCTTTCATCAGCTCGATTGCTTGCTTCACATAACTCTCGGCTTTTTCCAGCTTTTTCTCCGCGTCTGGATCCTCGCGGTTGTACGCGCGCGCCATGGTCGCTCCGGTGACGGCCAAAAGAGTGGGGTCATCCGGGAAACGGGCCATGCCCTCGTCGGCGCACTTATAGAAATTGGCTAAATCGTGTTTGGCGTAGTAGGTCTGCGCGAGCTCTTCGTATACCGCATCGGCGTGATAGCTGGATGGGTATCGGTTGATGAATTCCTGGCCCAGCTTGGTCTTCTTATCGAGGTTCTTCTCGCCGTGAAACTTCTCGTATGCCTTTTCCGCTTTCGGATCGCCAAGACTCTTTTCCTCGATCCGCCTGACCGTTTGACTCCCGTCAATTTGCGTGAGCGGGTTCTTCACAGGTCCGACGCCCCTGTCTTGGGCGCGCGAATTTATCGGCAAAGACAGACTCGCCGCCATCGCTCCGATCGCAATCCAAACCCCGGAATTCGTTCGTGGCAGTTTCATAAATCGCAGCCTCCCCATTCGGCTCCGACGCTTCCGACCTAGCGGCAACAGTGCTCTGGAAGTGCCACCCTCACCCAAAGCTGCATAATACATGAAAAACACATGGTGGGCCCGCAAGGATTC
>DATLWP010000014.1:0-6803 GCA_035576265.1 Candidatus Polarisedimenticolia bacterium | reverse complement strand
AGTCGCGTGGGTATTTCAGGATCCGTAGCATCACCAGTGAAACCAGCGCCAGGAATACAAACCTAACAAAGGCGACCCCGTATCCGGGAGTTCTCAGATTTAAATAGGAAATCTCTCTCTGTTATTCATCTTTTGTTACGATGCTAAGCTGCTATTTGAGTGAAATCTTTAAATTTCCTGTAACTTATTTATTATGCATGTCTTATAATTTCACCTGACTCTAGTCTTGCGGAACGTGCTACTGGAACAAGCCATCTTTTTATGATCTATTCCAAGCCCTGTGAATACGCCATCAGGGCGCTCGCTTTTCTCGCGCGCCTTCCGGTCAACGGCGCGGCGCAAGGAAGGGAAATCGCCGAGGCCGAAGGGCTCCGCGCTCCCGTCCTTGGAAAAGTGCTACAGGAACTTGTTCGAAAGGGTTTATTGGTGTCGCGCCGTGGACCCGGTGGCGGGTTTCGCCTGGCGCGCAATCCTCAATTGATTACGCTGCGTGACGTCGTAGCGGCGATTGACGGTCTGGATCAGTTCCTCGAATGCGCGGTCGGCCTGGAGCGCTGCTCGGACGACTCCCCTTGCCCGTTGCACGACACTTGGAAAGACCTTCGCACGCAGATGATGAATTACCTCGAGGCCACGACTCTGTCGGAGATGGCCGCCGCCGTCGCGCGCAAGAAGCAAGTTCGGCGCCGCCCTCAGCAACCGCGAAACGCTTGATGCAGCTGCGCCCGTTGTTGGAAGCCGGCCCTTGAGACCGATTCACTTCCTCCGCATCACGTCTTCGGCCCAGCTCAACGCCGCCTGGCCATTCGGAAATCCGATCGTCGTGATGGAGAGCAAAATCGCGTGACGAATCTCATCGGGCGAAACGCCTTCGGCCAGAGCGTTTCGCACCGCCGAATGAACCGCCCCCTCGGACCCGGATGCCGTGGCAATGCCGACTTTTACCAACCGGCGAGTACGCGCATCCAGCGGACCCGCGCGGTGGCATTCTTCCCCGAGCCTTTGAAAGGCTCGCCATACGCTTCCGTGGTCTTTTTGAAACCGCTTCATCCACTGGGGGAATCGTGCTTTCATTGGAAATCTCCTCTGCGTTGCGACACCTCTCCTGAACATACTTATCGGCGATGATACTCTGGCAGAACTTTCCCGTTGATAGTAATATTTGCGCATTCCGACGTCATCGCTTTCAGCGCGATCACGCACCGCACGATTTCGCAATCACGCAGACGAGGAAATGCCATGTCCAAAGCATCTAGGCCGGTTTTACTGGTTGGGGGAGTGCCGGGTAATAGTGCGGAAGAGGTGTTCCGGACTCTCTCGCCAATTCTTGGCGATCTTGCGCTGGGGTTCACCGATGGCGAATTCGGCGTGCGCCGGTTCTGGATTTATTTTGTCCTCGTAAATACTTGGGCTACCCATCCGGATTTGACGCTGATTCGGCCCGTCATTCCGGCAGGCGGCGGTTTGCCCGAGTGGCTTCCAAGGGATTATGACACCTGCCAGTGGTATGGCGCCAAGCCCGGCGTGCAGAAGCTCTCGCGTATCGAAACGCTCGGCTACCCAAGGGAAGCAGTAGCGTCCTACGAAGTATTCTGCCGCCTGCGCGATCAGGGCGTGATTCCGCGAGGCGTGCGCTTTCAGCAGTCCCTTCCCTTTCCCGATGATGCCGTGCGTTTATTCACCAACAACGCGCGCGATATGGACTTGATGGTTGATGCCTACGTCGACGTTATGAAGCGCGACGTGGCTCAGCTGTGCAAGCTAATCCCGCACGAGGATTTGATCATACAGTGGGACATCAACTGGGAGACGGTCGCCCTCGAGCATGGTGATCACATTCCGGATGCGGCGCCGATGCAGTTCAAGCCCAACGGCGATCCGATGGATCGATTCTTGCGCTATATAGGGGAATTAAATGCCCAGATTCCCGCGACGGTTCCGGTGGGCATGCACCTATGCTATGGCGATCTTCACCACAAACACTTCAAAGACCCGGCGAACCTTGCCACCAGCGTTCTGATGGCCAACAAGGCACAACAATCTTCATCGCGCCCGATCAACTACGTCCAGATGGCCGTACCCCGCCATCGCTCCGATGATGCCTACTTTGAACCTTTGGGCGATCTTAAGTTCGGCGACGGAACTGTCTACGCTGGCCTGGTTCATTACACCGACGGCGTCGAAGGCAGCCGCAAGCGTCTCGCGGCTTTTAAGCGTCATTTCTCTGGGCCAACCGGCGTGGCCACCGAATGCGGCCTCGGTCGCCGTCCCGCCGATCAGTCGCTCGCCAAGTTGCTCGAGATCCACCGCGCCGTGGCCGCCGCTATCTAGTGCCGGCCGGCTCCGTTGCCGTTTCCGCGCGACACCGCGCGAGGAACCCGAGGCCAGGGCTTCCGCCTCCTATAATTGCGAGCGATTTCCAGATAGATACCGATGTCGCGCTCCAGGTCCGACTGCGTTCCATCGAAATAAAAGTTGCGAATCGGAAATCCGGCGTGGTCGCGGCTCACGCGTGGGTAGATCGCTTCGCAAATGATTCCGTTCATGCAGGTGAAGGGGCTGATGTCGATAACCCCGTCCAGTCCTTTGCGAGCAAAATAGATGGACTTCCCAACATTCACCACCATCTCGCCGGACGCGCCCGCCGCCGGCAGATACGGCTCCGCATAGCTGAGAATCTCGGCAATCTCCTCGGGCTCCTCGTAGCCCTTGAAATCTTCGCGAAACAGGGACACCAGCTCGTGCTCGTCCCTCTTCTGAAAGTGCGTGCGCATCCTGGCAGACACGGCTTCCATTGAGATCGCCTTGCCTTCCATCCGCAGCATGCGGGATTGCTCAAAGTTCGTGTACCAAATCCACTCGGCGATATCATTCATCCAGACCTCGGCGCCGAAAGCCTCGAACCGCCGCACGAGTTCCTCGTTGCTGAACGTATTCAAACGGCAGAAAATCTCGCCCACAACTCCGATCAGCGGACGCTCTCCCTCCCCGGTCACCGGAACGCCGCGGAAGCGCTCGCGGCAGCGCAGCAGGCATTCGCGGAGGACCTCCATCTGTTCGCCATAGCCGGAGTACGGCACCTCCATCGTCCGGCACAAATCGGCCACGCATTCTTCATGAACCGAATCCGCCGCGCCCGGTGTGACCTCATAAGGGCGCGTCATCAGCGTGCGTTTGAGCAGGATATCTCCCGAGACGAGGGCTCGCCACATGCTGCGGACGAAGCACGACGAAGCCTCGCCGAAATCGCTGTAGCCGGTTTCAAAGGCCGGAGAAACGAGTGTCACGCCCGGGTAGCCCAGAGAATCGAAGACCGATCGCATGTACGGCACATACTGGCCAAACCGGCACGGGCCTTGCCCCGTGGCCATAAAAAACGCGATCTTGTTCTGATCTGCGTCCGGCTTCTCCAGGACTTTTAAGAAATCGCCCAACGTAACCTTCGTCGGATAGCACTCGTCTCCGCATGTGTGCCGCGCTCCCAGCTCGCGGGTGCGCTCATCGGATGGCGGCGTGCACTCTGCCTCGACGCCCAGCGAGCGGAACACCGCAGCCGCCGCTCGTGCGCTCCCTACGGATATGCGGGGGACCCACACTTTTTTGCCGGCGAGCACGGGCGGCGGAGATACGCGAGCGGGTTTGCCTAATTGTCGGAAGAGCATCGCAGCATCCCCTGGCTGTCGAGATAGGCCTCGCAGCGCGTCAGGTACCCGGCGTCGTTGCCGTGACCATCGAATTGCAGCACAAGAAACGGCGCGCCCGCAGCCTCACGCAGGAAATGTTTGATAAACGAGTCGGGGCCGCACTTGAAATTCGTGACGTAAATGATGTGAAGATTCGGGTGCCTCTTGGCAAAACGTCCGGCGGCGAGGATCCGGCGCCCAGAATTCCAAAACATGTTCGGATGCAGATCGTCCACCGGCTCTTCGTCGAGCGGCAGAAAATCGAGCGGCAGGACGTTGATCCCATAGAGATCGCGCAACTTGCGTGGGATGTCGCAGTTGCTGCTGCGGTCGTAAATGTTATATGGGCGTCCCACCAACAGCACCGCCGGCTCGCCCGTTCGCTCCAGCATCGCGCGCGCCTGGCGGCCCGCATCTAACAGGCGATCCGCAAACTCCGTCTGCGCCTGTTCGGCCATCTCGACGGCCGCATCGCTGGCTTTGCGGCTCACGCCGAGTCGTGCAAAACACTCGGCCAATTGGCGTCTCACGTGCTCGCGCCCGAGCCGGAAATAGAGGGTCGGGATTAAGAACTTCTCTTGATCTTCGAAAAATTCTCCCGCAGCTCGCACCACAAAAGGCAACGTCTGATTCCAAGGACAGAGTTGGGATGCCGTACTCGATGCGGGCGCCTTCATATCCATTACGTTGGGCAGGAGCACGTAATCCACGGTCCGCTGTTCCGGTTTTTTTCGCAGCAACTCGTACACGTGTCCATGCCCGATCTGCACGGGAAAGCAAGGTTCCGCAACGCTCAGTTCGGCTCCGTGTGCAGCGATGTACCGGTCGGTCGGCTCGGAAACGGTCACGTCAAATCCGAGTTCACCCAGATAAGTCCGCCAGAATGGAAATTGGTCGTAGAAAAACATCGCCCGCGGCACGCCTATGCGGATGGCTCCGGACCCGGAATGTCGCCTGCCGTTGCCGTTACCGTTGTCGTCCGCGCTCACTCTTCGATAATCGCCAAGCAAAGCTTCATCCCGAAGCGCGAGCAGGTCTTCGAGCACAGGCGTACGACTCGTCCGCGCACGTTTGCGGAATTTGTCGGAGCACTTGTCACCCCAATACGTCTTTTCGCCCTCGATCGTGATTTCTTTCATGTCACAGTAGTTCGAACAAGCCTTGCATACGAACTCGCGAGTCTCAAAACGCGTGCTGCTGAGGTCGAAACCCCGGAATGACGTCATGAGTTCGCAGGTGCCCTCTCGAGGGTCCGGGCGGCCGTCATTCGGGTGCGCTGACATGCGAGCCCCCGATGCTGTCACCTCGTGTGCAATCAGCGCCATTCCAATCGCGCCGATAATTCCGTTGTGCGGCGGAACGATAATGCGCTTCCCCAGCACGACGGAAAACGCCGCGGCCACCGCGTCGTTATAAGCCGTGCCGCCCTGAAAGTAGATTACATTCCCGATCCTGCGGCCGCGCACGACACGGTTGAGATAATTGAGGGCGATCGAATAGGCAAGCCCTGCCGTCACATCTTCCACCTTCTCGCCGCGCTGGATCGCTGCGGTCACATCCCGCTCCATGAATACGGTGCACCGCTCCCCGAGTCGTGCCGGGGTCACCGACGTCATCGCCAGCCTGGCGAATTCGTCTTTGATCTGGATGCCCAGCCGCTCTGCCTGCTCTTCGAGAAATGAGCCGGTCCCGGCAGCGCAAGCTTCGTTCATGGCAAAATCCACCACGACTCCGTGGTCAATGGAGATGTATTTGGAATCTTGCCCGCCGATTTCGAAAATGGTGTCCACGCTCCCGATCGCAGGCACGCTTTCCAGGCGAGCGCCGTTTGCGGCCGCGCGCTCCTGCACCAGATTCTCGTGAACGTACATCGCCCCCGTCTTGTGTGCGGTAATTTCGTCGTTCACCGTGTCTGCGCCAACCAGTTCGCCGATCAGCTCGCGTCCCGACCCCGTCGTACCGACGCCACGAATCTCAATTCTGTGGCCAAAGAGTTGTTCGATTTCGCGCAGCCCATCGTGAACGACTTCGATCGGCCGGCCTGCGGTGCGCAGGTAGATTCCGTGCAGCAGACGTCCACTCTCGTCCAGTAAGGCAAGATTCGTGCTTACCGAGCCGATATCGATGCCCAGATAGACAGGGAGCCTCTCTTCGCCGAGTTCTGGCAAACGCTCGGTTCGCGAAGCTTCCGGATGATCGCGAAGCAAGAGCACGTTTCGAAGCGAGAGCGGCTCATTTGCCACGGACGCCCCGCCAGATACATTGCTCCGAGCGCCCTCGTGCCTCGCATTCGCTACTCGGTGACCCTGTCGGCAGGCCTCCTCCCCGAGGAGCGCGGCTCCGATCGCGCCAATCCACGCGTACAACTCGGGCACCAGCATCTCCGCTGGAGCCAGTCTGAACGCTTCGGCCAGTGCCTGCACCACTCCGTCGTTCTGCGAAACGCCGCCGACGAACGCCACCGGCGGCACGACCTTCTTGCCCTTGACGATGTTGCTCTTGAAATTTCGCGCCACCGCTTGGCACAAGCCCTTGAGGACTTCGTCCGTGCCGTAGCCTTTCTGCTGCGCGTGAATCATGTCTGATTTGGCAAACACCGAGCATCGCCCGGCAATGCGGGCAGCGGTTTTCGCCTTGGAAACGATGGCGCCGATATCTTCCACCCGATATCGAAGGCGCGAGGCCTGTTGATCAATGAACGAGCCCGTCCCCGCCGCGCACTCGCCGCTGGTTGAGTAATCTGCGATTCCTCCGGAAGTTCGTGGCTCGCTGTTCGCCGTGCCGCCTCCATCCGTCGCGCCTTCCAGCAACAGGTATTTCGAGGCTTCCCCGCCCATCTCGAAAACCGTACGCACCTGCGGATAGACCGCCGACATTCCCTTGGCAATAGCCTTGAACTCGTTCTCGAAATGGGCACCAACCGTCTCCGCGACGCGCCTTCCCCCCGAGCCAGTCACGTGGATGGTGTCTGAAGGCACCTCTCCGATGAATCTGCGAAATTCTTTCAGAAGGGCCAGCGCCGCCTGGGAGGGGTTTCCAATCGCGTGCCGGTAATCGGAGATAATGATCGTAGTGGCGGGGTGCGAACTCAGCGGATCCGAAACGAGGCGAAAAGTCTTT
>DATLWP010000013.1:0-9433 GCA_035576265.1 Candidatus Polarisedimenticolia bacterium | reverse complement strand
GCCGGCTTTTTCTTTTTTGACTCACAGGCCGGTGGCTTCGGCTGCCGGGAGAAATCTTTTGGGGGATTGAAACGATGATCGGCCATCGGAAGCTCCGTTCGATGAAGACGCTTTTGGGCGCGGCACTGGCCGCACTGTTCGCCACCGGATTCGCGCATTTCCTGCTGAGCGCGGCAAAGCCGGCCGCCAGCCAGGAAGCTGCGGGCCGATCCATGTCGGCACTAGAGCCGCCGCCTCCCGGTGCGTCGGACCCCTGGACTGCGGCGCAAACCGCCCAGCCCGCCGAACTGGCGAAGGAACTCACCGATCCGCAAACGGCCAAGAGGCCCACGGTTGTGTGCGTCGCGCCACATGTGCTTTACCTGGGCGGGCACATTCCCGGAGCGCTGTACCACGGGCCTGGGATGAATGCACAGGGGATCGACGATCTGAAGAAATGGGCGCAGCGCGTCCCGCGGTCCACCAACATCGTGGTGTACTGCGGCTGTTGCCCGCTTGATCGCTGCCCAAACCTCCGCCCGGCATTCGTAGCGCTGCACGACATGGGCTTTACACACTTGCGGGCTCTGCTGCTCCCCACCAACTTCTATACCGATTGGGTCAAGCCCGGCTATCCGGTGGCGAAAGGGAAGTGACGATCCTGGAGGGACCGCCCCATTGTGACGGGTAGAGAGCGTCGCTATCGTGTGTTTCGTGCAAGTTAGCGCGGTTTTTACTCGGCACCGCGTGTCGAGTAGCACGAGAGAACGGGAACGGGGAACCGGGAGTCCTCTCGCCTCACTTATCCGTCGTTGACGCAGACTTTGCGCTTTGATTGTTCGTCTCGACGCCCCCACGGACAAATTACTCCGGCGCAGAAGTATACCGAGCTGGCCGGCCCCGTCCTTGATTTTCAGTGAGTTGCAGTCGTCTTCTATCGGATTTCTGCAGGCGATGAACCGAGATACTCAATGCCGGGCAACTCGGGGCTTGCAGCTACAGTCAAGACCCCTGTCATCGATTGAGTTTTGCTCGCCGGATTTCGTTCGACGCCTTGATGATCCAAGCAGGAGGATCGGGCTCTTTCTGCCAGTCTGCTTCTTGTCCGAATGCGAGCTTCCAGCGTACCAACCAGGAAAACCCCTCGCGGCCGATAAAGAGATCTGGGGTCTCATATGCCGGATCGGAGAGTGCCTGGTCGAGTGAGATGAAACGGTAGCCGCGTTTTTCGAGATTTTGGAGGAGCGGGTCCAGGCACTCGGCAGTCAATTCGCTGTCGTGAATCAAAAGAATTTGGGGAATCTCACGGTGAAAGAGGCTGCGTGAGAGATCCTCGTAGTACGCGAATGCCGTGTTCATATAGGCAAGGTAAGCGCTCTTAGTTTGTGCGGCAAGGTCTTCGTTCTTTTCGTCGAGCGCTTTGCCGAGCACGTCGTTGAATTCATAATCAGCGTTGTCCACCGTGACCGGAGCGACTTCGTAACCATGCTCCTTGAGAAACGTTTCGAAGGCTGTCTTGGCTTCGCGGGACGGCCCGGTCATGAGAAAAGGATGGCGAAAATACTTCTCCTGTCGTCCGGCGGCTTTCATCAAAGCCTGGGTCACCACTTCGCCGCGGATCGTTTCGGATTCAAATTGGTCGACCGATTGAAAGGAGGCATGAGAATAAGTGTGATTTCCCAAAGTCAAACCTGCGTCGAGCCAGGCTTGGAGTAGCGCGACCCGAGCGTCTCGCTCGCCTGATACCTGTAGTTTCCACTCGTTGACGAATCCAACGGCGGGAGCGTGGTGGGCGTTGAGGATCCGAGGAATGGCGTGACTAATCCTTTGCAGATCGCTCAAGTTGCCTACTGCTCGGCCTGTGCCTGGCACGGCTCCGGGCAAATTGTCAACCGTGATGGCGACCGTTCTTGAGCCGGATTCGGATTGTGGGTTGCGAGCCGCTGCAAAGTCATCAGGCGCTACGGACAGGGCCCTAGAGCAAGTCACCAAAATTGCTAAGAAGACAAGAGAAGTCAGGGTTCGCTTCATGACCGCGGCGCTCCTTCGCTCCTGAGCGAGCGCTCGGCGTTTTCCTGCTCGTGGAGCCAGCTGGTCAGATGTGCCCTCGAACGGCGCGCGCGATCATTTCGAAGCGCGGAAGGGAGGAGTCTCCGTCGCGGGTCGCGCCGTCCGGCGGGCGGCCATTTCCGCGCCGATTGCGGCCTGTTCTGTTTGGGATAGCAGGCGCGCGGCGACGGGAAAGATCGTGGTGTCCTCGATGTGAATGTGCTGCCTATACATGGAGGCAAGGCGATTTACGGCGTCGCGAAATGCTTCCACTTCGGACTGTACGAGGCTTCCCGTCGCAAGATACTGCTTTCCCAGGCGCTCGACTTCCGCGTGCAGAGGTTCCGCCCAGCGATGATCCTTCTCTAGCGCCTCGAGGCTGGCCAGAGCGGATTGAACATCGGGATGGTGAGTTCGACGCAGGCGGGGGAACAACGACTCCTCTTCATCGGCGGTGTGCTTGGGCGCCGCCTCGCGAAAGTAGCGCAAAGCAGAATCGAGTGCACGTCCTGCTTCGGCACTGAGCGGACGATCGATGGTCTTTGCGATGGCCTCCAGCGATCCGACGAAAGCTTCGATACGCCTGTGGCAATCGGAAAGAAGGCCGGTGGGGTCAGAGAAGTTGTGAACGCTAGCGCCAATCTGAACGGGCATGTTTCAGTATACCTCCGGCGTGGCGCGAGACGTGAAGACGTTGCGAGGGAAGCTCGGGGCAGGCCGCGCCCGGCGGCGGGGGATCATTTCGCCTGTATGGAGTTGAGGTGGTTCGTCACACTCGTGATCCGCTCGGTGACCTCAGCCTCATCGGATTTGGTCATGGCTTTGAAGAGAGTGCCCCAGACAGGCATTTCCGCGGGGCCGTGATCGGGCACTTTGACGCCGCTGCGCAGCACGCTGACGACGTAGTCCTCGGGGAATTTACCCTCGTGGCGGCGGGCAAGCGTGGTCAGGTCGGGCGGCGACGTGGTGAAGGGAGAGTTGGCGGGGGGAGGTCCCGCTCCTTTTCCGTCGTCTCCATGGCAGACTGCGCAGTTCTGCTTGTAGATCTGGGCGCCGGATGCGGGAGTTGGGTGCCTTTCTTTCTTTTTTTTCGCGGGCTTTTGCTGTGCCACGCATAGGCCGGCCGCCAGGATGAGCAGAGTGCACAGCAGGGCGACATTTCGAATGGTTCGAACGAACATCGAGGAGATCCCCGCGACAGATTACGTGTTTCGTTCGTGATCGGCAAGGGGGCAGGAGCAAAGGACAGACTTCGGGTGTGATATATGAGTTGCGGGACGCCGCGGGCCGGGGGCGCGGGACCAGCGGGTGCACAAAGGCTGCGGGACGGGGCGCGGGGAGTCAAAATCCGTTAGAATGTAAACTGACATGGAGCCAGCGAGAAACCTCGGCATGAGTGTCGCCGCGCGGCGCACCGTGGATCTGCGATTCATCGAGTTGATGGACAAGGTGCGCCGCAACCGCCCCGGAGACGACCTCGACCTGCTCCGGCGCGCGTACGACTTTGCCGCCGAGCAGCACAAGGCGCAAGTGCGCCTCTCGGGCGAGCCCTACCTGTCGCATCCGGTGGAAGTAGCGCACGTGCTGGCGAACATGAAGCTCGACGTGACGTCGATCTGCGCGGCGCTGCTTCACGATGTGGTTGAAGACACGAAGATGCCGCCCGAGCAGATCGCGGAGCAATTCGGTCCGGACGTCGCGAGGCTGGTCGAGGGCGTGACGAAGATCAGCCGGCTCGATCTGCTGGCGCCGGAAGCTCGGCAGGCCGAGAACGTGCGCAAGATGCTGCTGGCGATGGTGAACGACGTTCGCGTGGTCATGGTGAAACTCGCCGACCGGCTGCACAACATGCGCACGCTCGAATATCTCGATCCCGAGCGCCAGAAACGCATCGCTCAGGAGACGCTCGACATTTACGCGCCGGTCGCCAACCGGCTCGGCATGGGCTTGATCCGCGGCGAACTGGAAGACTTGGCCTTCCGCTATCTCGAGCCGGAGGCGTACATCGAGCTGCAGAAGAAGGTCGTTTCCAAGCAGAAGGTGTTCGACAAATTCCTCGAGGACGTGCAAAACGCGATCCGCGAGAAGATGATTGAGAACGGCATCCCGGCCGAGGTGCAGGGCCGCATCAAGCGGCTCTATTCGCTGCACCTGAAAATCCAGAAGCAGCAGCGCATGCTGGATCAGGTCTACGATCTGCTGGCGGTGCGCGTGATCACGGATACGGTCAAGAATTGCTACGGCGCGCTCGGCGTGATCCACCAGATCTGGCGTCCCGTTCCCGGCCGATTCAAGGACTACATCGCGATGCCGCGGCCGAACCTCTATCAGTCGTTGCACACGACGGTGATCCACTCCGGGCAGCCCTTTGAGGTGCAGATCCGGACGCAGGAAATGCACCGCATCGCCGAACAGGGCGTGGCCGCCCACTGGAAGTACAAAGACGGGCGGGAGGCGTCCTCGGCCGACGACCAGCGGATCGTCTGGATGCGGCAACTGATTGAATGGGTGCAGGAGATGCAGGAGCCGAGCGAGTTTCTCTCGACGCTCCGCGTGGATCTCTATCCCGAAGAGGTGTACACGTTCACGCCCAAGGGGCGCGTGGTGGTGTTGCCGCGCGGGGCGACGCCCGTGGATTTTGCGTACGCGGTGCATACGGAAGTGGGGCACCAATGTGCCGGGGCGAAAGTAAACGGCGAGATGGTTCCGCTGCGACACGTGCTGGCGAACGGCGACGTGGTCGAAATTGTCACGCAGAAGGACCACACGCCTTCTCGCGACTGGCTGTCTCTGGAGCACACCTCGCGCGCGCGCACGAAGATTCGCCAGTGGATTCATCTCCACGAGCGCGAAGAGGCCACGAATGTAGGACGGCGCCTGCTCGAGAAGGAAGCGCGGCACTGCGGCGTGAGCTTGAAAAAGGTCTCAGGGGAAGATTGGCAGCGGGTTGCAACGGAGTACGGCTGCTCGCGCGTGGACGATCTCTACGCCGAGCTCGGCTACGGGAAGTGGTCCGCGCGGCAAGTGCTGGCGAAGGCCATGGGGCAGCCCCTCGGGGAGGCGCCGGAAGAAAAGCGGCCCAAGCTCACCTCGACCGTGAAACATATGCTGGGAATGGACGAGGCGACCATCGTGGTGCGCGGCCACGGAGATTTGATGGTGTACCGCTCGAAATGTTGCAATCCGATTCCGGGGGACGACATCATCGGCTACGTCACGCGGGGCCGCGGGATCGCGGTGCACGGCAAAAACTGCCCCAACGTCGAAAACCTGCTCTACGAGCCGGAGCGCCGCATCCCGGTCGAGTGGGCTGGATCGACGCAGGCCACGTTTCCGGTGCGGCTGCGCATTTTCACGGAGGACCGCCCCGGCATGCTGGCGGCTATCACGAGTGTCATCAGCGAATCCGGGGCGAACATCCGCACGTTCGAGAGCGGCGGCGAAGACATCCGAGCACGCATCGAAGTGGCCCTCGACGTTCGCGACCGCAAACAGCTGGAACACATCCTCGGCGGGATTAGGCGCATTCCGGGCGTTTTCGATATCGAGCGCGTCTACAACGTGTAGTTACGTCCCGTAAGCGCCCTTGCCTTTTGCGTGACATCGCCGTCGCTTCCAGGGGCCGCAGCGTACAATAAATCCATGGGACAAAGCCCACCAGAGACTCCCCCTTTTGGGGACGGCCGGCTTGCGCCTCTGCGCCGACGTGCTGCGTTCCGCGCGCCGGCAGTCGCACTCCTCGCGCTCACAATCGCCGTCACGGGCTGCCATCACTTGAAGCCGCTGGATACGGCGCCGCTGGATCAGGCCGGCATGAGCTACGACGCAATCCAGCAATTGAAGAAGCTCAATGTTACCGCTCCAGAGATATCCGAAATCGTCCACGCGAGCCAAGCCGGACTGCCAGAATCCGATTGCATCGAGATTTTGCGAATCTACAGGAGCCGCGGGCAGGCGTTCAATGCGGGTGCCGCCGTGGCAGGACTGGCGCAGGCGGGACTACGCGAAGACACGATCCTCGAACTCGCCAGGCTGAATCAATTGGGCGTCGGCTGGGGCGAACTGCAGGCCATGCGGCTGGCAGGATTTTCGGACGCCATCATTCTGGAAGTGGCCCGCCATCACGCGCAGGGGAAGCCTGTGCTGGGCGGAGCCTCGCTCGCTCGCATGAAGAATGTCGGCATGACCGAAGCAACGCTTCTGAAGCTCGCGCGACACGGCGTTCCCGACACGCGGGCGGGCGCGATTCTATCCGCCCGCCACCATGGCGCGAGTGACGCCCAAATTCTGCGGCGCTTCACCGGTTCCTGAAAGCCAAGGATGCTCGGCAGGCGCTTGCCATCCTCGCGTTTTTCCGTCTTTTTTCCATCGTTCTGTCCCGGTAGAATCTTGCCATCTTGAGCTGCACGATTTCGCGCTCGCTCGCTTCGGTGTTCATTATCGGCAGTGTGCTGTGCGTGTGCTCTTGCGCGGTGCCGCTCGCGCCGGGTTATCGAATCCTCAAGGAATCGCGCGAGATTCATTTCGTTCCGGGGCAAAATCCCGAATTACGGATTCACGTCGGCTACACGCTGGTCAATTCGGGCAACAGCGATCTGAACTTCGTGGATGCGGTGTTTCCGGACGAGGAGGCCTTCGGCCGAGAGAATCTTCGCGTGGAAGTGGACGGCCGACAAGCCGCTCTCGAAAGCCTTCCGCCTGAGTATCAGCAGGACGAGCCCAGCGCGCTTCGGATCGCGTTCGACCCGATCTGGAAGCGCAAGCAAAAACGCGACCTGACCATCGAATACGCGTTTCGCGAGCCGAAGAGTCCGGGTGCGCAAATCACACTCGGCGAGGACAATTTTCATCTCGGCTCTCGTGGATGGTTTCCGCGGCTTCAGCCCCCCAAGCACTTCCTCGCCCCTTATCCCAGGCGACCCGAGCGCTCGATTTATACCGTGCGCGTGCCGGTCGGTTTCATGGTCCTAGCTCGTGGAGTTCCCAAGGGCCGAAAGAAAGAAGGCGGTGAAATCGAGTGTCGCTTTGAGCTTCGCAAGGGGGACTTGG
The DNA here is from genome assembly GCA_035576265.1 of Candidatus Polarisedimenticolia bacterium. Taxonomy (GTDB): domain Bacteria; phylum Acidobacteriota; class Terriglobia; order Acidiferrales; family UBA7541; genus Palsa-295. The sequence goes on along the minus strand of DATLWP010000013.1, from coordinate 2,356 downwards.
CGCCCTATGTCGTCGCCGGGCGCTATGTGACGTGGCCGCTGAATCCGGACTTGCACACGCCTATCTTTTGGACGCTTGGTCCGATGAAGCAAGTTCCCGGCCCTGCAGCGGCGCAAATCATGGCGGCGTGGCAAGCCCTGGAGAAAGACTTCGGCCCGCTCGGGGGAAAAATGAGGGTGCCGCACATCGTGGAAGCGCCCGAATTGCGATGGCACTTCTCCGGCGAGGAGGGTCCGGCGGCGGTGGCATTTCCGGAGGGCGCGCTGGTAAATCACGCGGCACTCGCGCTCGGGACCGGCAGCGACCGGTTCCTTGAAGTCGTGAGCCACGCTCTGGCACATGATTGGTTCGGCGACGAGATGTACCCGAGCCCCGATGCAGCGCTGGGCATAGCCGAGGGGCTGCCGGAATACGCGACGATCGTCGTCGACGAGGAACGCGACGGCCTGACGGCCCGCCGACAACGCGTGATCGAATATCTGCGGAGATACGATGAAGCCCGGAAGCACGCGATCGAAAAGCCTTTGAGCATCACGACCATGCACGACCCGATTGCGCAGCGCCGCATCGCGCTCGCAAAGGCGCCCCTTCTCTTCGTGGCGCTCGAGGATGCCTGCGGCGCCACGTCGGTGCGAAGCGGGTTGCGTGAGCTGGTATCCCTGCTGCGCGGCCGGGAGGTCGACTATAATGACCTCCGCGCGGAGCTCGAACAATCGACCGGCAAGAAACTCGGTGAGCTGTTTCGCATATGGCTGAACCGCAAGGGAATTCCCGACGAATTCCGCAACCGCTATCAGCCGGGGGCGTCCAACCAGCAAGCCTTGAAGTGACGGCAGCGACTGTGGTTTCCGCAGAGGCTCTCTTGGTTTCCAGTTTCTCGTAGCTCGCGGTTTCTACTTTGCTTTCTTCAGGAGGCAGCATGAAGGAAATCATATCGACGGAAAAGGGACCCAAGGCCATCGGACCGTACTCGCAGGCGGTCAAGGCTAACGGGTTCGTCTTCACCGCCGGACAGGTACCCTTTGATCCCGCGTCCGGACAATTGATCGAAGGCGACATCGCGCGCCAGACGGCTCGCGTCCTTGAGAATCTGAAGGCAATTGTGGAGGCAGCAGGCTCGTCGCTCGATCGGGCGGTGAAAGCCACCGTCTATCTGAAAGATATGAATGACTTCGCGGCCATGAACGAAGTTTACGCGCGTTACTTTTCGGCGAATCCGCCGGCGCGCTCAACAGTGGAAGCGGCGCGGCTGCCGCGCGACGTCCGAGTCGAGATCGACTTGATCACTCTCGCGTGAGCGTGGCGACGCGGCAACTGCAGCTGCGTTCCTGTCCCACCGTGGTATTCGGGAAGTGCCACCTAGTTATTTGATCGAGAACGCCAGGAGGACGTTGCCGGTGCCGGTTCCGACAACGGCGTAGCCGGAGCCGATGAACAGCATCCCGTCCGCGATGCTGGGGCCGATCGAGTTGATCGCACCGCCTTTGGCCTTGATCTTGTTGACGGTCTGGAAGCTGCGGGCTGTGTCGTATTCCCAGAGCACACGGCCATCCTTGGTCGAGAGCGCATGCAACTTTCCGTCGGATCCGGCGACAAACACGACACCGGGCATGGCCGTCGCCGCCGCAGCATTCGACACGCGTTGGCCGGGTTTTGTGAATGTCGAGTGCCACAGGCGCTTCCCCGTCGCCAAATCCACTGCAATCACTCCGCCGGATTGGACGCCGTAATAGACATTCCGTTCGTCGGTGGCGCCGCCCCAAAAGATGCCCCGAGTGATCGCCATCAGACTGTTCGGATTGCCCGGTGGCGCGGGCACCTCGCTGACCTTCCATAGCAGGGCGCCATTCCGGTCGGGATCGAGCGCCACGACGTAGGCGTCCTTCGTTCCGGCGACGACGACACTCTTGCCGTTCGGAAGCGTCTTCAGGATCGGGGAATTGCCGATATCTAGGTCCGGACCATTCACCGGCGGGCAATTGTCGGTTCGTGTCGGGCCACTGCATCCTCCGATATACGAGTCGCCGGCCTGAACCTGGTAAACCCATTTGATCTTCCCCGTGTCCAGATCGAACGCCACGATGGCATCGGTCGTTTCCGGCACAGGTGGGTATTGCCCATCGGCTGTTCCGACGTAGATGGCCTTGCGTTCGGCGTCCACCGTAGGAGCGTTCCAAATTCCGGCGCCCGACGGCGCGTAGAGCTGCACACCTTTTGAGTTCTTGCGCGTGGGTTTCGGTTCGTCCACGGTGTAGGTCTTCCAGATTTTTTCGCCGGTGCTGCCATCGAGCGCGACTAAGCTTCCGCGGAACGTGCAGCAGGGATAGTCGAGCGAGGAAGCCTGATACTCCTCCGA
>DATLWP010000012.1:0-3550 GCA_035576265.1 Candidatus Polarisedimenticolia bacterium | reverse complement strand
AGCCTTTAGCGTGAAGTGAACATTTGGGTCGTCTTGGAAGTGACTAAAAAGAGGCCTGCAAAGAAGTGGCGCGCCCGGAGGGATTTGAACCCCCGACCCCGTGCTCCGGAGGCACGTGCTCTATCCATCTGAGCTACGGGCGCGTCGCCGCAGGCTGGTAGAGTGTCGCCGCCCACGACAGGCAAGAAGTCACCGCATTTCGATTTTACCTTGCCGGGCAGTTGGTAGCAAAAAAATCCGAATTTGCGGCCAGATGGATGGTCTCACGAGTTTAGGCGCGATGGCGTGGCGGCCCGTGAGTGGTATAATCTCGCCCTTTCTATCTTATGCTCGAATCGATCACGCACTGGATTGAGACCGCCGGCACGCGCGGCCTGCGCGTTGTGGTTATTGCCGTCATCGCCTTTCTCCTCATTCGCATTTGGAAGGCTCTGACGGCCCGGCTTGTGCAGATCTCCAAGACCCCGACGCGCGTGGCGCAAATGCGCGAGCAGCAGACACGGACGGTGGCTGGTTTGCTCTATAGCGTGGGTGCTACCATCATCGTCGTGGGGGCGGTGCTGACGGCGCTGCCGGAGTTCGGCTTCAAGATCACGCCCGTGGCGGCGGTCGCGGCCGTGGCCAGCTTGGCGATTGGTTTCGGCGCGCAAGGCCTGTTGAAGGACGTTATCAACGGCTTCTTCATCGTGCTGGAAGATCAGTATGCCGTCGGCGACCTCATTCAGGCCAACGGAGAAACAGGCCGCGTCGAATACCTCACGCTCCGCCGCACCGTGTTGCGCAACGTGAACGGCGCAATCGTCACGATCCCGAACTCTCTAATGGGTCAAGTATCCAACCTCAACCGGGATTGGTCGCAGGCGTTCGTCGATGTCACCGTGCCCTCCGAAGAAATGGTCGGGCGTGCCTTGGCTATGCTCGAAAGGGTTTCCGGTGATTTCCGCAACGATCCCATGTGGTCGCAGGCCCTCGTGGATGGCCCGCGCGTCCTGGGCGTGGAGTCCCTTTCTCTGGATGGCACGGTTCTGCGGCTCCAGGTCCGCACGGCCCTTAACCGCAAAGATGACGTCGCCCGGGAACTACGACGGCGGATCAAACTGGCGTTCGAGGAATCGCGCATCCCATTGAGGCAAACGCACAGGATCGAACTCGAGGGTACAATCTCGACGCCAGAGCCGTGATCCCCGCCAAGGCGAAACTCAGAGCGAAATTGATATTTCACAAGGAGGAAGAGATGGGAGAGGTGACGCACGAGCAGGTGAATCTGATGCTGAGGCTCTACGACATTCGGCGTGAGCCCGTTCTGCGCGAAGCACGCGGATGGTACGTCGCCAACTTCCATCCGGCGTCCATGGAGGACGTGAATCGCCAAGCTCCCATGGGCAGCAAGCAAAACGCCTTTGTTCGCATGGTCCTTAGCTACTGGGAAATGGCGGCGAGCATCGTGAATCGCGGACTCATCGACGAGGAGTTCTTCTTTGAAAACACGGGAGAACAGTGGGTGGTCTGGGAACGCGTACGGCCGATTATCGAAGCCTGGCGTTCGAGCTATGGGAATCCGCACCTCTTCGGACATCTCGAAAAGCACTTCCGGCGGCTCGACGCCTGGCGAGAACAGCGCTCACCTGGGCTGGGAGAGAAGATGCGCGGAATCATGGCCCAGCGCCCGCAGGCCGCTTCGAAGCCGAAACCCGGAAAGAAGAAGTAGCAAGCAGGTCACTTCAGCGAAGCCGCGGCGCGGGGGATTGGTGGTGTTCTCCCGCCTCGACTCGCCAGGCCGCGCTGGGCTGAATCTCGCACTGCCTTTTACTCCCCGCTACAGTGCGTTGGCATGCTTAAAGAAACGAGCGCACCGGATCTTTGCCGTCCCAGCCGATCGTCGCTCGATAGAAGCTGCTGAAGATCGGATCGAACGACGCGCCGAGCTCGATGAACTCGACCATGCCCGGCAGATGCGCCGTGGTGTCCATGTAGGAGACGCGGCCCCCACTCGGAACGCGCGCCAAAAACGCTTGCTCATAGCCCGCGGCGCGATACCGTTCCACGTCGCGATCGAAATCCCGCGTAGCCACGCCCCAATGATGAAATCCGTAGCCGCGCTTTTCGATCGTCTCCCGATAGACGGATGGCGCGTCGTTGAGCGGCTGAATGAGCTCGATCATCATGTGTCCGGCAAAGCTCATCGCGAGGGCGACATCGGCATGGGAGGGCCCGCCGCGATAGCGGGGCTCTTCGCCGGTGAAATGCTCCAACAGAAACCACGGACCGACTTTCAGCTTGTTAACCCACCGGTCCATCGCCTGCCGGATGTCTTCGACGACGTAAGCCGTTTGGATAATGCCATCGTCGGGCTGGCCGAATATCACAAGACTCATTTCCTCACCTCACGCTGAAATTTTCGATACGGCTCAAGGCGAACGCAGACAAAGCACTGCGAGACCGGCGATGTTAGCACAGCGCAATCGCGCGACGTCTTAATTCCCGCCTCGCCCAGGCTCTCTTGGGGCCTGCTGGTATCTTGGAAGTGTGCCAGCGCATTCGGCAGCTGGGACCGCTGGGGCACGCAGATAGCCGTCGTATCCCTGGTGCGGCGGATAGCAATTGGAGGGGCGGCCAGAAGAACGATCGGATGCCTGGGGGGATTCCCGGAGGCGAGCCGCGAAGGGATGCAACCGACGGCCAAGATCGGTCGCACGACGGCCAAAACTCGCCTAGTAGCTTTTCGGATTGTGGTCTTCGCCGTGGCAGCGGAGGTAGCACGTTCCCTGGTGCAGCCCGGTGTGCTGGAATTCGAGCCGGCCGCTGCTACTAGGCGCCACGATGTTAAGGTCGAAGTTGATCAAGGCCGCGTTTCCGCTTGCCGTACCACCGGGCACACCATGAGGGTCGTGGCACGTCGAACAGGAGGAAAATTGCATGTGATCATCGTGTGCGGAAAAGCTCTCGTTGTTCCTCAGGCTTTGCTCGCTATGGCATTTGAAGCAGAGCGCGTAGTTCGACGACGAGTACGGAAGACTAGCCGTATAACCGGGTGTTCCCGTTGGACTCTCGATCACGTAATTACGCTCGAGGATGTGGTTCACGTTCGAGCCATGCGGTCCTGCCGGGCCAGTGTTTCCAGCCCCCAAATTCCTACCGGTATCGCTCGAATGGCAGTCGATGCAATAAATCTGGGACGAGGGTGACAGCGGCCGCGAGACGATCGGCGCTCCGGAGCCATCCACCACCGCGCTCAATAGACTCGACACGTCTCCGCCCGGCCCGACGCTCAGGCCGCGCGGGTTAATCACCGGATGGAAGGATGCGGGTGAAGTGAAGGCCTGCCGCAAATCGGTGGAAGGCATCTGGCGGTTTGGCAGAGGGCCGTAAACTTGGTAGCCGGGGACCTGGGGCTTGTTGGTGTTGTAGCTGTGGCACTTCAAGCAAATCTCGTACTCAAAGAGAGCTTCGCCGGTGCCGCGCTGCGGGTCGAGCGGGCCGCCAGTCTCGCTGATGCCGCTCTCCCCCAGGAGGGTTCCCGAGAGCTGTGGCGGGACAGGCGTGGTCGCAT
>DATLWP010000011.1:0-2614 GCA_035576265.1 Candidatus Polarisedimenticolia bacterium | reverse complement strand
ACTCTGAATTGGAGGGTGAAGTTCGAGCAAGCGGCCGGCCTCGCCTCGCGGATTTATTCTGCATGGCTACAGCTGACGCCGGGAACGCAAACGGATGCTTCCGCAGCAGTGTTTCCGGACTCAGAGCTGCGCGGGCGCATCGAATTCCATCTCATCTCGATTTCCGGCGGGCCGGCGCTAGCGCGGCCCGTGACACCCGAGCAACTCTCGACGCCGGGGATGCAGAAAACGATCACCGACGTGCTCGACCGCGTCGAGCAATTCAAGCGAACGAATCCGGCTGCAGCGCGGCAGATCGGCATCTGATCGCGCGAAGCGTGTCCGTCCGTTTCGATCTCCCGGCGCGTATTCGCGGCGAGCCTCCCGCAATGATTCCCGGCGTGGCGGCTGGTGCGGACGACCGAAGCCGGACGTGCGTCGCGCTGATCGAAGAGGCAATTCAGAAGGATCGAGTGCGCCGGGGAGGACGGTCCACCCACCCGTCCTCACCGAACGCGGAACAGCTAACCCCACACTAGTCTGCGACTACGACGTAGCGAGTCTTCCCGTCGAAATGGATCTCGCGGACGCCGTGGTTGTCGTAAACGACCGTCGAGTACCGGGCTTTTCTCTCCCCTTCTTTCCATTCGACCGGCGCCTCGGCGATCACCTTTCCGCTCTGCTCGATCGTGACTTTGCTGTCGTTCGCGACGACTTTGTAGCTGCCGGGCGGCAACGTTGTCCCGTTCAGCGACGAAGTCACCATAAGCTGCACGGTCGTGCTCAGTGGTTTGGAGTGTTTCGGCGTGGCGGCGTCGCCGGCCCACGTGGCAGCGGCCAAGAACAACGCGGCTAGGATCGTCAGTGCGAAGCCCGTCTTGCGGTGTAGCATAGTTCTTTCCTCCTCCTGAAATTTGGACCACCTCCGGTTGAACCCCGGTGGGCCCACCCAAAATGCCGACGACAAGAAATGAATTCCCAGCCATCTGCGATCGCCATGCTGGTGAAATTTTGAGGAATCTGCGAGGGCGTGAGTAGCACCATATTGGTCCAAACTCGCACGCAGGACAGGCCAAAATGGGTGCCGAAATTTCGAGCGGAGCTGCACAACGTCGCCTGAACTCCGATTCCCGCGTGCGACGCGGGATCTCGCAGCTCGTAAGCGGAATCGCACGCTCCGGAATCTTCCCGGAGTCTCGCGTGTCCGAACTCTAAGTGAACGGTGTTGAGCTCGCTATCCGGAAACTGCAGCCGAATTACGCTGCAGCGGTAGCGGAAGCGAGTCCGTGCGAGGCGAGATTCGCGCGGCTATTTTGCGAGCGGCGCGCGCAAAGAGAATTGCCTTAGCTTTTCAGCGGAACTAAAGCTCGGAGGCGCGGCTCGCGCAGGTAGAGTCCGAGCCAGGTGAGAATGCCGAAGCCGATCGCCAGGCAATAATTGAACACGGGCTGGTGCGTCAGCAGATTGGCGCACACCGCGCCGCCGAGGTAGGCGGCGAGCAGGATCGCGCCGAAGATCGACGTCCGCGGAATCACGTAGAGTATGACGCACACCAGCAGCGTGACGCCGATCCAGAAGATTTGACCGGCGCCAATTCCAACCTTTGCGCTGGCTTCAATCACTTGCGGAATCTTCATGATCTTCGTGATGCTGTCGAAAAGCAGGAACAGCACAACCAGCCCGCTAATGATTCGTCCGGCCCAAAGACTGCCGTTCGATACAGAAGCCGGCACGGCGATGGACGACATGAGCGTTGCCTCCGTTCCTTCAAGGTTTCCGGCGGAAAGCGCCAGGCGTCCGGCCTTCTTTATCAGAAGAGCTGCCGATTCGCCAGATATTCCACGAGCTGGCCGAGCTGCTGATGGTCGTCGGCCTCGGCGACACGCCCGCCGTCGCGGATATCGCGCTCGACGCCTACGAGCGCGCCCGCGCGAATCGCTCCGCCACTTTCAACTGCAGCCAGTTCGACCCCTGCTCCGGCGCCACCTTCGCGCCCGGCCGCGCCGACTACTTCAACCTTACAGTCGTGCGAGCCAGGATGTCGCGGTGTGTGGAGAAGTCCACCATCGAATCGAACGCCGGTCCGTTGAGCGGGCTGTTCTTTCCCATCTCCGCGATGGCCGCGTTGACCTTGTCCATCCCTTCCGGTTTCTGCGCCATGTAGATGATGAAGAATTCCCCGGGAGCGTCTGTGTGCAGCGCTTGGGTATCGACCTCCCACTCGAAGATGCTGCCGTCCGCCAGCAGCTTTTCAAGCAAGGGGCCGATCAGGTTCTTGCTGAGCGCGTCCACCGCGTCATCCGGCGCGCCCGGCTTCAGGCGGTAGGCCGCCACGAAGGTATATGCGTCCTTGTAGGATCCTGGGGTCCAGTGGTAATAGCGCGTGACCCACACTTGGTCCCAGTGCTTCGTGGCGCTTTCAAAAACGGACGACGTGGGAGTGCCGGCCTTGTAGAACTGGGCGAGCATGTCGAACACGCCGCCCAGCGACATCGCGCCCCACCACTGATCGTGCGTTGCGCCGTCAGCGGAGTGGACCATGTTGTCGTCAAAGCCGTATGCGGTAACCAGTCCGTCGGCAACGGCCTTGTCGAGCATTTTCGCGTCGTCCGCGTTCGACTTCTCGACCGCGCCC
>DATLWP010000010.1:0-4252 GCA_035576265.1 Candidatus Polarisedimenticolia bacterium | reverse complement strand
CGAGACCCGCGGTTTTGCTCATCGACTTGGAACAAGAGGAAAGGAGACGGACATGAAACCAGTTCACTACATCGCGAGCATTGCGCTTGCAGTCAGCCTGCTGGCCGGGAGCGCCGTGGCGGAGGATAACGGCATCCCTGTGGATCGGTCAAAATATGCGAACCGGGAGATGCTGCCCGATTTCACCGCCACGCCTTGCCCGAACGATCCGCGCACACTGACCCAGGTGAAAGGAAACCTGTACCGGCTCACGACGGGAGGCCACACCGGTCTGGTCCTGATCACGCGTGAAGGGGCTATCCTTGTGGACCCGGCTAGAACGTGCACGGCGGCGTGGTTTCGGGACGAAATCAAAAACAAATTTCAAGTGCCGGTGAAGTACGTCATATATACACATGTCCACGCAGACCACATCAGCGGTTCACAGGTGTTTCAGCAGGACGGCGCCCTAGTGGTCGCGCACAAGAACGCACTTGAGCCGATCGTTGGCGAAAAACTGGCGATGGCGGTCCCGGACCGCATTTTCGACAAGGACATGAAGATCACTCTCGGGGGCGAAACCGTTCTGCTCCACTACGTTGCCCCCAGTCACTCAAATAGCATGATCATGATCCTGTACCCTCAATACAAGGCGCTGCAGTGCACCGACGTCTGCGGAAACCACTCGATGCCGTTCAATGATTTTCCCGATTTTTATTACGACGGCTACGTGGAAACTCTCGATTGGGTGCTCGATCAGGATGTCGACATCGTTGACCCGGGCCACGGACCGCTTGCCACCAAAGCGGACGAAAAACTGGCGCGCGACTACGTCGTCGATCTGCACGATCAGGTGCTGGACCTGCTCCGCAAGGGACAGTCGTGGGACGAGCTCTACCGCAACGTCCAATTCAGCGACGAAGTGAAAAAGTGGAGTCTCTACAACGAGCGGCGCATCCTGAATATCATGGGAATGTATCGCTGGGTGTCGAATCACCGCCGCGGGGAATGGTAATTCCTGCGCCGGGCGCGTGATTGCTGCGGAGGATTTCCGCAGCTATTCAATCGATCCAGGGCGAAGGCCTCAGACCGTCTTGTCCTTCGAATAGCAGAGCCGCTCGAGATTGCACTCCGCGCAACGCGGCTTGCGGGCCTGGCAGATTTTTCGCCCGTGCCAGATCAACTGGTGGGAAAACAGGATCCATTTCTCCTGCGGGATGACTTGCATCAAGTCCTGCTCGATCTTTTTCGGATCGGTGTTGCGAGAGAGGTCGAGCCGCCCGGCGAGCCGGATCACGTGTGTGTCCACCACAATCCCGGAAGCAATGCCGTAGGCCGTCCCGAGAACGACATTCGCCGTCTTCCGTGCGACTCCCGGGAGCGTCAGTAGCTGCTCCATCGAGCGCGGCACTTCGCCGTGAAATTCTTCAACAACCTTTTTGCTCGAGCCAAGAATGGATTTCGTTTTGCTTCGGAAGAAGCCGGTCGGGCGGATGTCCTGTTCGAGTTCCCGCGGGTCGGCGTAGGCGAAGTCTTTCGGGGTGGGATATTTCGCGTAGAGCGTTTTCGTCACCTGGTTGACTCGCTCATCGGTGCACTGCGCCGAAAGAATCGTGGAGATCAGCAATTGGAACGGGTTGTCGTGCTCAAGGGCGCAAGTCGCCTTCGGATAGGCCTCGTCGAGTTTCCCGAGGATGGCGCGGACACGCTGCGGGCTGGTGCCCTTTCCTTTTGCGTTTGCCGCGCGAGTGGCGGAGGCCTTTGGGGCGCTGCTTCGCGTCGCAGCCCTGGTTTTCCTGGTGGCTGTTCGCGCCGGTTTTCTTGTGCTGGATTTGAGTGTTTTCATTGCGGTCCGGGAAACGAATATATCACAAGCCGGGAACGAACCGCGGCGCGGTCCTACGGATCGGAGAGAAGAAAATCCAGGGCTTTGCGGAAAGCCCGGCCACGATGGCTATACTTGTTTTTTTCCTCGCGCGAAATTTCCGCGAATGTTTTCCCCAGTTCCGGAAAGAAAAAGACCGGGTCGTAACCGAACCCTCCCTCGCCGCGCGGCGTATCGAGAAGCTCTCCCTCGGCCGAGGCCGAGAACACGCCGCGAACGCAGCCTGCTTCGGCAACGGCGACGACGCACACAAACCGCGCTCGCCGGTTTTCTCCCTTTTTCCCGCCCATCTCGGCGAGCAATTTGCGGCAGCGGTCTGCGTCAGACGCTTTCAGGCCGGCGTAGCGCGCCGAACGCACGCCCGGGGCGCCTCCCAGCGCCGGAACCACCAGCCCCGAATCATCCGCGATCACCAGGCCCGGAGCGAAGCGGCTGTAGTGCAAGGCCTTGCCTGTGGCATTCTCTCCGAATGTGGGCGCGGCTTCGTCGAATTTGGGCAAAGCGTCGAAATTCGCAATCAAGTGAAGTTCGACCGGCGCGCTGCAATCCGCCGAAAGCGCCTGATATTCGCGCAGCTTGCCTTCGTTCGACGACGCGAGAGCCAATCGGATGGGTTTATCTTGCGCGGGCACGGAAATTGGTCTGCACCAGGGTGGATTGATGCTCGGTCAGGCGGCGGATACCGGCGGCCGCCAGCGCCAGCAGGTCCTGCAGTTCAGCGCCGCCAAAGGGCTGGCCCTCCGCCGTCGCCTGGATTTCCACGAACCGCCCGCTTCCGGTCATGACCACGTTCATGTCGACTTCGGCGCGGGAATCTTCTTCGTAGGAAAGATCCAGCAGCGAGGCGCCATCCACCAGCCCGACGCTGGTCGCCGCCACGGAATCAATCAGGGGAAGCGCCTTCAGCATTCCTGCGGCAACCATCCGTTCCATTGCTAGCGCCAGCGCGACGTAGGCGCCGGTGATCGAGGCCGTCCGCGTTCCGCCGTCGGCCTGGATGACATCGCAATCCAGCCACACCGTTCGTTCGCCCAGCTTCTCCTGGTCGGTAATGGCCCGCATGGATCGTCCGATCAGCCGCTGGATTTCAAGCGTGCGGCCCGAAGGGCGGCCTCGCAATGCTTCGCGCGGCGTGCGTTCCTCGGTGGCGCGCGGAAGCATGCCGTATTCGCCCGTCACCCAGCCCTTGCCCTGGCCTTTCAGAAACGACGGCACTCCATCTTCCACGCTGGCGGTGCAGATCACGCGCGTGTTGCCAATCTCGATCAGCACGCTGCCCTCGGCGCTGGTAATGAAGTCCGGCGTGATCTTGACCGGTCTCATCTGGTCGTGAGCGCGTCCGTCGCTTCGCACGAATCCTCCTCGGAATACGAGCCTGAGTTTGACCGCCGCCTGAGCCGCTGTCAACTACTCGCCGAGTTTTTCGCGGCGCGGTAAAGGATTTCTTCGGCAACAATCAGCGCGAATCCTTCGCCGGTGGCCTTGGCGCTTGCGGAGCTGGTGTCGCCGCTTTCGACGGTTTTGTGGCGGGGGAAGGGGTTGGCGGAGTGGTCGGCGCGCTGGCGGAAGCCGCGGAGGACACGGGGAAGAAACCCGAAAGGCCGAGGTGTCCGGCGAGCGTGTCCGCCTCCTGACCGTGAATGAGGATTTTCAGCCGGCGGATCCCACTCACGTTTGCGCCCAGCGTCTGCACGATCGAATCCACGGCCATCTGTTCGCCCAGAATTCCGGAAGGCGTTTCCGTAGAGAGATCATCGGAGAAATCGGCGATTGCCGTCCCGTCCGGCTGGAGATAAAACGCCAGCAAGGTCGTGTCCGCAGGCAGGGTGCGGAGCTGCGGCGCCGGAGCGTCCGCAATCAGGGCCGTGAGAAGCTGCTTGGAACGCTCGACTGGAAGCGAGGAAAGCGGGAGCTCAACCGTCGAAGCCTCCAGCGACGCGGAAGATTTCGCGGAGATCCAATACAACTGGGCTTTCACTTTGACGTCGGTGGGCGTGGAAATGGGGGGTTGCATCACCTCCCGGCGCGCCTGTTCCTCCGTGCGCGGGGCTTTGCTCAGCCGCTCGACCGCCTGCCGCAAACTGGGCAAAGTAATCACCGCAAATACAACGAGCACGGCCAAAATGCCAATCGTGATCTTGAGCGCGCGCGACACGGTCTTACTTCGACCCCGCTTGGTAGATGGGACGGAAGGCGGCCACGGCGCTCGCGACGCCCTGGGCGAGGCCCAGACCCATCCGGTCGAGTGGAGAACGGTCAGGCAGGCTCACACTGGAAACTTCGATGGCTACCGCTGGGGCCGCGATTGTTCGCAGTTGCCGCACCGCCGCAGTGTCAGGAGTATCGGGCGAGCCGGGGAATCGCTGAGCCATCTGCGCCTGCATCAAT
>DATLWP010000009.1:0-10704 GCA_035576265.1 Candidatus Polarisedimenticolia bacterium | reverse complement strand
TATCTCATGGCGCGGTGTACACGGGTTGCAAGCCGGCGCGTTCGCGTCTCGCTCGCGAAGATGTTCAGCCAAACCACGAAAATGCTGAGCGACTGAACCTTCGATGGCGGCGAATCAGTTACCGTCAAATGTAATAGTTTTGTATTTTCGCGCCGCGGCCAACACCGTCGCCTTGACCGAGTGCTACGATTCTCGCCGGGAGATCGCATGGAAACTCATCCTAAAGGAAATCGCGCGCGAGTCCTGTTGAGCTCGGTCTTTGGACCCTACGCGCAGGACGACGATTTCGGCAGCCGCTCCATCAATCCGATGGAGCTCTATCACAATCAGGTCACGCGCGCGCAGGGCAGCTTTTCCTTGCGCATGTTTCATCGCTCCTGGGGCATCATGCTCATTCAGGAGAATATTTCCGCGCCCTGCACGGTGCTGGACTTCCCCAAGCGCGAGGATTTCGCCCGCGAATTGACGACGAATCGCTACGACATCGTCGGCATCTCTTCCATCATTATCAATGTGGGTAAAGTGCGCGAGATGTGCCGGATGGTGCGGCAATTGTCGCCCCATTCGGTCATCGTGGTGGGCGGACACGTTACAGCGATTCCGGGCATCGAAACGATGATCGATGCCGACCATATCGTGCGTGGCGAAGGCGTCTCCTGGATGCGCCGATATCTCGGAGAAGACGAGAACGCCCGCATCAGCCATCCCGCCATCGTTTCCGGTTTGCAGACGCGGATCATGGGAGTGCGCCTGCCTGAGCGGAAGGGCGCCACGGCGGCAACGGTCATTCCGTCGGTGGGCTGTCCCATGGGCTGCAACTTCTGCACGACTTCGGCCTTTTTCGGCGGCAAGGGAAACTTTTTCAATTTCTATGAGACCGGGGATGAACTCTTTGAAGTGATGTGCGGGATCGAATCGGAACTTGAGGTCCAATCGTTTTTCATGATGGATGAAAACTTCCTACTCCATCGTAAGCGGGCGATCCGCTTGCTCGAGCGTATGAAGGGGGCGGGCAAGAGCTGGGAGCTCTCGGTTTTTTCCTCCGCCAACGCCATCCGAAAGTACACCATGGCCGAACTCGTGGAACTGGGAGTTTCCTGGGTGTGGCTGGGCCTGGAATCTCCGAAATCGAGCTATATCAAGCTCCACGGTGCGGATACTCGACAACTTGCACGCGAACTGCGCGAAAACGGCATCCGCGTGCAAGGCTCCACCATTATAGGATTGGAGCACCACACGCCGGACAACATCGCCGAGGAAATCGAGTACGCAGTCGCTCACCAGACCGACTTCCACCAGTTCATGCTCTACACGCCCGTGCCCGGCACGGCACTCTACAAACAAATGGCCGAAGAGGGCCGCCTGCTTGACGACGTGGACTTCGCCGACATTCACGGCCAGTTCAAATTCAACTTCCGTCACGCGGCAATTTCCCGCGACGATTCTAAAAAGTTCCTTGACCGGGCTTTCTGGCGTGACTTCGAAGTCAACGGTCCGAGCCTTTATCGCATGTGCGAGACCATGCTCCAGGGCTGGCGCCGCTACAGGGACTACCCCGATCCTCGCGTGCGCGAGCGCTTTGCGCGACAGATGACGAAACTGCGCAGCGCCTACAATGCCGCACTCTGGGTGATGGAGCGTGAGTTCAACAAGGTCAACCGCTCGGTCGGAGAACAGATTCACCGGCTTCGACGCGAGGTCGAGAGTGAATTTCCAGTGATGGCGCGCCTCACGGCAAATTTACTCGGCCCGATGTTGTTGTGGTCCACGCGCCGCGAGGAACGTCGGCTGGCCGCCGGACGCACCTACGAGCCGCCGGTGATCCTGGAACGCAGGAACTGGGCCTCCGCTTCGTAACGCACCGGCGTCGCCCCCTTGTGCCGGCCGGTTCAGGAACTCGGCAATCTTCAGACTGTCTTGTCCTTGGAATAGCAGAGCGGCTCGAGATTGCACTCGATGCACTTCGGCTTCCGCGCCTGGCAAACGCGGCGCCCGTGCCAGATCAACTGGTGTGAAAAAAGAATCCACTTCTCCTGTGGTATGACCTGAATCAGATCTCGCTCGATTTTCTTGGGGTCGGTATTCTTCGACAAGTCGAGCCGTCCCGCCAGCCGCTGCACGTGGGTGTCCACCACGATTCCCGACGCAATCCCAAACGCCGTGCCAAGCACCACGTTCGCCGTCTTCCGCGCGACGCCCGGCAGCGTGAGTATTTGCTCCATCGTCCTGGGCACCTCCCCGTGAAACTCTTCCACGATCTTCTTGCTCGCGCCCATGATCGACTTCGCTTTATTTCGAAAAAAACCGGTGGGCCGGATGTACTGCTCGAGCTCGGTCGGGTCGGCGTAGGCAAAATCTTTGGGAGTCGGATACTTCGGGAAGAGCGTTGCCGTCACCTGATTCACGCGCTCATCGGTGCATTGCGCCGAGAGAATCGTGGAGACGAGCAACTGAAATGGGTTGCTGTGTTCGAGGGCGCACGTCGCGGCAGGATAAGCCTCGTCGAGCTTCCGTAGAATTGCGCGCACGCGCGCGGGTTCAATTCCCCGCCCCGCCGCACGTCTCGCAACGACAGCCTTTCTCGGCCGCGCACCCGAAGGCTTCCGTGCGAGAGCTCTTTTCGCCGCGGACTTTTTCGTTTTCTTGGCCATAAAGCGGAAAACTATAACATTGGAGCGACGACGGCTCGACGCGAACGCTTTTCCGAGAAGTTCTTGCCGTTTGCTTGCCTTGGCTCCGGCTAATTAGCGAAGAAAAGGCTTTGCGCAAACGGCCATTCCCGGTCGATCCATTGCCCGGCGCAACGGTACCCACATCGCTCGCCCATCTGAATCACTTCCTGGGGATCGTACTTGTGCGAGCTTTCCGTCCAAATCGTTTCGCCCTCGCGAAGATAAAAACGGAATCCCGCCTTGCGGATCGTGACACGCTGCCAGACGGTCGACCGCAGGTGCATCTCGACGCGCCGCTCGGTTTCGTCATACCGCACCACGTGCTCGAAATGCCGCAGATCGAAATCCGCGTCGAGTTCGCGGTTGATCCGCGCGAGCAGATTTTTGTTGAACGCGGCCGTTACGCCGGTCGGATCATCGTAGGCCAGCATCAGAGTCGGAATCGGTTTTTCGAGGTCGGTGGCCAGCAGAAGCACGTCGCCCTTGCGGAGGATCGACCGCATGTCGCGCAAGAATTGATCCCCAGCCGGGCGGTCGAAATTCCCGATCGTGCTCCCGAGAAAGAGAACCAAGAGCCGCTCGTCCTCGCGGTGCCGCTGCGCCACTTCTTGCAGGCCGTCCAGGTAGGCGCGCTCGAATCCCAGGATGCTCACCATGTCCATCTCCGCGAGTTCCTGCTGGCAGCGAAAGAGGGCGCTGCCGGAGATGTCGATCGGGTGATAGTTCACCCGCTGCCGTCGCGCGATCGCTTCCAGCAGCCAGCGCGTTTTCTGCCCGCTGCCGCTCCCGAGTTCGGCGACTACGACGGGGCCGGCCACGCGCTCGAGCATCTCCGCCGAGTGCCGCTTGAGCAATCTCATTCCCGCACGGCTGAGCCCATATTCAGGCAGCAGGCAAATGACGTCGAAAAGTGCGGAGCCGACCGGATCGTAAAGACATTTCGAAGGGAGTTCTTTCTGTCCCGGCTGGCTCAATCCCATCACGACGTCCGAACAGAATTCCGAAAGCGCACGCGTCTCAAGACGTGCCGTGGCCGTTCGCGGAACTGGCACCATAGGTTATTCCTCCACGCAGCGGAAGGTGGCGTACACGTACGGGTAGTGCGGCTGGAACCAGTTCCGGAAGGAACGCCGCAGCATGCACGCGTCCGTGCGAGGCGATCCGCCCTTCATCACATAGTGTTTGCCGTCGAAGAAATTCGCCGAGTATCCGGGGTAAAAGGAAAAAGGCTTGAAGCCGGGCAAGGGTCCAAAAACCGTCGAGGTCCATTCCCATCCGTTCCCGAGAAGATCGAATACGCCAAAGCCGCTCGCGCCTGCGACATGGGCGTCCGCGGCAGTCGCGTCCCAGCGCTCATAGTGAAAATTTCCGTGCTTGGCTTCGGGCGGCGTGTCGCCCCAAGGATAGCAACGCTCGATTCCTTCCAGCGTCCCGTAGGCTGCGCGATGCCATTGCGCTTCGGTCGGAAGTGCCTTCCCGGCCCAATTCGCAAAGGCCACAGCCTCGGCGTGGCTCACGTAAACGGGCCATGCGAGAGGGAGCGGAATCGTCCCGAACATGCCTCGATATCCCCAACGCGTGTCCGGATCGGCCGCGGACGAACTCGACCTGCGTATCCAGAAGTGCGGGTGCTCGATTTGCTTGCTCCGTCTCCACTCCCAGTCCTTATTCTTCCAATAGCGGGAATTTTCGTAACCGCCCGCGTGAACGAATTTCAGGTACTCCGCGTTCGTCACGGGAAACACATCGATGGAAAAGCTGGGCACGTGGATTTCTTGCGCGTCGAATTCGTTGTCCCAGCCGAACGCTCGCGGGTTGCCGGGCGTCTGCCCGAGCGTGGCCAGGCCCGCGGGAATCGTCACCTGTCGCGGCTTGGGTGCAGGCCGCGGGTCGGCCGGCGCTCCCGCGCATGCGCTCATCTTTTCCAGCGACAGGTTGTGCAGCAAGTACGCCAGGGTTTCCGCGTGCATCAGGCGATGCTCGATCGCGACGTGCAACAGAGTTCCATCCGCGAGCGATGCGACGGAAGAACGCAGTAAGCGGGAGTCGTGCAGGCTCTGGTCCAGTAGGTCTCGCACGCGCCGGTTGTACCTCTCGATCTGAGCGATGCTGGGCCAATCGGAAGGCACGTCGGTTGGCAACCCGCCGCCTACGGGATCGATTCCGAACGCAAACAGCCTGTCGAAATCCGCGTCGTGCGGTGGCAGCTCCAGCGGCCCGCCCAGCAAGTTCCAATCGAAAGCCTCGAGGTGGCCAAGATAAAAGATCAGACGGTGGCGCTCCGGAATAGGGCGCTCGTAGAAGGAATTCGGCGGCAGGAGCTGGAAAATCGCGTCGGTTCGGGCGCGCGCCTCCTCCAGGCGGGAAAGCAGTATCGGGTGAAACTCCGGCGCAAGTCGGGAAGTCGCCATGTGTCACCTCTGAGGGAAAAGGTCCCCTTTTTTAACTCTGCATGGAGTCCCAGGGCAAGCAATTTTGTTACAGGCTATTTGGATGCTGTCCGGGCGATGAAAGCTTCACGGAGTTTGTCGCGGCGAGAAGATTTCGAAGCTTGCGAAACGCCTTGGCTCGGTGACTGAGGCTGTTCTTCTCCTCTGAGGATAGTTCCGCGAAGGTGCGGCCGAGCTCCCGACAAAGAAACACCGGATCGTAACCGAAGCCGTTCGTGCCGCGCGGGCTCTTCGCGAGAAGACCCTCCACGAAATCGGAGACCACCGCCAACACGCGGCCCTGGCGGGCGATTACAATGACGCACACAAATCGCGCGCGCCGCTCGTTTCCTTCACGTCCTTCCATCTCGCGCAGCAATTTGCGAACGCAGTCGGCGTCCGCAGCATCCGGTCCGGCGTAGCGTGCGGAGCGGACTCCGGGCGCCCCTGCGAGCGCCGGCACAACCAAGCCCGAATCGTCGGCAAGAACCATCTCGGCCGTGAAACGGCTGTAATGCAGCGCTTTGCCTGCGGCGTTTTCGGCGAACGTCGGTGCAGACTCGTCAAACGGAGGAAGCTCGGGAAAATTCGGAATTAGTCCCAGCGCCAGCGCCGAGCTCCCGGCAAGCTCGCGATACTCACGCAACTTGCCCGGATTTGATGATGCCAGCAGCAGTCGGAGGGGAACGGCAGTGCCCGCTCTAGCGCTATCGCGAACGCCCACGGAAGTCCATGTGCAGCAGTTCTTGCTGCATGCGGGTGAGATGGCGGATGCCCCCGCCTGCCAGGCTGAGTAGATCTTGCAACTCCTCGTTCGTGTACGAGCGTCCCTCGGCGGTCGCCTGCACTTCGACGAAACGGCCCGAGCCGGTCATCACTACGTTCATATCGACCTCGGCGCGGGAGTCCTCTTCGTAAGCGAGGTCGAGCAGAAGCTCGTCGCCGACAATACCCACGCTGGTCGCAGCCACCGAATCTATGAGGGGCACGGTGCGCAGCATTCCCGCGGCTACCAAGCGCTCGAACGCCAATCCAAGTGCCACGAACGCGCCGGTCACCGAAGCCGTTCGCGTCCCGCCGTCCGCCTGGATGACGTCGCAGTCGAGCCACACCGTCCGCTCGCCGAGCGCCTTCAGGTCGGTTGCGGCACGAAGCGACCGCCCGATCATCCGCTGAATTTCGAGCGTGCGCCCAGACTGGCGTCCTCGGACGGCTTCCCGGGGCGTGCGGTCTTCGGTCGAGCGCGGGAGCATTCCGTATTCGCCCGTCACCCAGCCTTTGCCCGTGCCCTTGAGAAACGTCGGCACGCCGTCATCCACCGTGGCCGTCACGATCACGCGCGTCTGGCCCATCTCGATCAGCACGCTACCCTCGGCGCTGGTAATAAAGTCCGGCGTCATCTTCACCGGCCGCAAATCCTCCGGCCCGCGTCCGTCAACTCGCAAGAACTGTCTCCCTTCCGTGGATGGCGCGATCGTCCGACGAGTCAGTCTGACGACTGCGGCGGGCAGTGTCAACCCGGCTTGCGCGCTAGAACCGCTGCGTGCTCAGCGCGGCACCAACGCACCTTCAACGCGACGTTTTCGCTGCCGAAGCCGCCGGCAACGGTGGTGCCGCCGATTCGGCGCCAGACGAAGCGGCGCTCCCCGCACTCGGCGTGCCCGATAGCGGCGCGCCGGGATTTAGGTCGAAAAAGCCGGTGAGATCGACGTGACCCGCAAGCGTTTCCACTTCTTCCCCATGGACCAAGATTCTCAGGCGGCGAAGGCTGGGCACATTGCTCGCGAGGGTTCGAATGATCGAATTCACGGCTACCGTTTCGCTCAGGATTCCCGAAGGTGTCTCCGAGGCCAGCGCATCGGAAAAATCCGCGATGGCCGTGCCGTCCGGAAGGACGTAGAAACCGAGAAGGACCGCGTCTCCCGGGATCGTACGCTGATCCGACGCAGGAGGGCTGCTGATAAGCTCTCGCAACAACTGACGGGAGCGCTGCACCGGATCGGCCGACAGAGGAAGGTCGACTTCGACGGGTGCGACCTTGCCCGGCCCCGCAGCCCAAAAGATTTTGGCTTTCACGACAACGTCGGTCGCGGTGGAAATCGGGGGTGCGAGAACCTCGTGGCGCGCTTGCTCTTCCGAAGACGGTGTCTGAGCCAGGCGCTGCATGTGGCGTCGCAGGCTGCGTAGACTAATGAGGCCGATGGCGACCGAAACTCCCAATGCCACGATAGCGATTTTGAGATATCGCGGCACTACCTCGCCCCCGCCGGAGTTGCCGACCGAAATGCGATGATGCTGTGGAGAATCGCCGTTGCTAGCGGCGCGCCCGCTGCATTGAGTGAATTCGGATTCGCAATCGTCACGCTGGAAATCTCGCACGCCACCGCCGGGGCCGCGACGGAGCGTAACGCGCGCACCGCCGCGCCAGTGGACTGAACCGGGGAGCCGGGGAAAAACTGCGCCAGTTGGATCTGCAGCAAATCCGCCAGACGGTGACTCGCATCAGCATAGGGCCGCTGCGCCTCCGGCCAGGGCGTCAGCGTATTCATCAGAGCGTTTGGTTTTGCGGCACCGGCATCCGCCGCCGGCACGGGAGAAGGAATCGGCGTCCAAAACTGATCGTAGTATGCGCGCACCGTATTGGCAGTGCCCGTGGAGCCGACATGAAAGCTGACGAAAATGACATTGCGACGGGCATTGGCGACGGCTGTCCGATCATCGTAGGAGGGGTTCGAATCGTCATCGCGGGTCATCACCACGGTATAGCCCTGGCGCTGAAGTTCCGCGCGCACTGTGCGCGCTATCTGCAGCACGAGATCTTTTTCGACGATGCCGTTTTCGCCGCGCGCGCCGCTGTCTGTGCCGCCGTGGGCCGGATCAAGCACGATGACGGGGCCGCCAGGTGCCAGTGATGGCGAGGCCTGTTGCAGTGGCGCGGGCGCCGGGGGAAAAGCCTCCTGTGGCAAGGACCGCGCAGACGTCGCGGGAAACACCAGGAGCACGGAAACGGCTGCGGCCAAAAGCAAAACCCGGGGAAAAAAGGAACTGTGCACGGCGAAAAGGATATCAGAAATGGCGCGGTGCGCACGGAGGAGAAGCGGGATCAGGACAGACTTACCCGGCGATACGGCGCGGCAGAGGACATGTGTTCGCGGGCGCATGAGACTTTCACACCGGAGCAACATCGAACAGATGCGCGCCGAAACCATCGCGACGCACGAAAAGCCCGAATCGCAGAAGGTCGTCGGCCCTGCGGAAATAGCGAACGCCGTTCAGCTCGTCGTCAAAAACGTACTCTTGCGCCGGCAGAGCACGCTCCCCGAAGCGAATCTGCCCCTCAGAGGGGACATCCGATAGGTTTACGGCGATCACCTTCCATTGTCCTTCCGATCTCCATTCGTACGCGATGAGATTGCCAGACGTTCCGTCGCCTCCCGGCGTTGCCGGAAGCAAATTCCATGCGCCCTCGTGGAATGCGTTTTCCTTCGTCACGCGGAGAATGTTCTCGAAAAGCGCGGCGATGGCCGGGTCGGGAGACACGGGCGCGCCGGTCCGTAAAGTGATGGGGAGAGACGTCGCGCAGCCTTCCAGTTCACCCTGGTAGTAGAAACGCATCCCGGGAAGAGTTCCCATGAGCGCAGCGACAGAGGCGAGGCGCTCTTTGCCGAATACATCGGCACAGCGACGCTCGTCGTGATTTTCGAGAAAGCGAACTAGGTGACTCTGATATCCGATTCCGGCGGCAAGGCGCTCACGAACCTCGGAAATCCGGATGTCGCGCACCGCGTCGTACAGGTCTTTGTCATAGGCGAATGAAAAGCCGAGGTCGAGCAAGCGCTGCTCCGTTCCCCAGTATGCTTCGGCAAGCAAGACGAGGCCCGGCAAGGCCGCGTGCGCCTCGGTCCAAAACTCCTGCGCTGGCGGGCGCTCTCCGCTCAAGAGATGGCCCCAGATTTTCTCGAAGATGTCGTGCAGGTGGAGCATGGCCATATCGCAGCGCACGCCGTCGCAATGACCCGCAATCGTGCGCAGATCGGCGAGCTGCGCGGCGCGCATCCGCGGCTCGAAGTGATTCAGCTGCGCGGCGTCTTTCCAGGGAGGAAGATACAGGTCTCGCGCGCGTGCGAGGAAATAAGCACCGCCGGGAGTCTCGACGCGAGTAAAGCTGGAGGGGTCTTTCCGGAAATCCTCCTCCCTGCCCTGTACATAATACTGGGGGTGCTCGCGCGTCCAAGGATGATCGAGAGCCGTATGATTTCCGACGAAGTCGAGAAAGAGCGCCATGTTTCGCGCGTGCAGCTTTTCGCGGACGGCATCGAGCGCGTTCCAGTCGCCAATGCGAGGGTCGGGAACGTACTGCGCAACTGCATAGGGCGAGCCGACGACATCCTCCGGCTTCCAGTCCGGCAACGCGCGATCGTAGAGAGGAACGTTCGCGGGATCGGCGAGAGCGATTCGGCGCGAGGCCGGGCTGCGCTGCCAGACCCCCATCAGCCAGACGATATCGAACCCCCTCTGCGCCAGTGCGTTCCATTCCGCATCGGGAACGTCCATAAGTCTTACGGTGCGGCCAAGCCGCGCAGTAAGTTGTTCGAGCCACGCCCACGTATTGATCTCGTAGAGATGCGGATGCGCGCGCAGAGCAAATCTCTCCGGCGGTCGAATCCCAGACGCATTCATGCGGGCCGGCCCGGACTGCAGATTCCAGTAATCCGTACATCGTTCGAGCGGCAAGTGCGCTGGGCATGCAATCCTGCGGCGGAAAAAAGATGCTCCGAATCAGCCTGCGAGATTGCGCGTGAATGGGTTTGCTCCCTCCGGGGAGAATCTGGTAGCTTCACGGAATGGCGGAGCCAACTACGCTTCACCTGGCCTTGCTTACCGCCGCGATCTTCGGCTTCCGGCACGGTTTCGACTACGACCACATCGCGGCGATCTCGGACATTACGAGCGTGGAGGCAGTTCCAGCCAGGGCGATGCGCATGGGCCTGCTTTACGTTTTGGGCCATGCCGCCACGGTGGCCGTGCTGGGTGCCGCCGTCATCCTGTACCAACGCTCGCTGCCAGCGGAGATCGACAACTGGGCGGAGCGAGCGGTGGGGCTTACGCTGGTGCTGCTCGGGATCTATGTGCTGGGCACGTTGCTGCGAAAACAAAACACGCGGATTCCCCGGTCGCGCGCATCGATTCTGATCGGAGGCTTTCGCTGGCTCGCCTGGAGAATAAGAAAGCTCCTCAACCCGGCCAGTGATCCCAAACTGCCAGACACGCCGGAGACGTACAGCCGAAAGTCTGTTTTCGTGATTGGCGTGATCCACGGCCTGGGAGCGGAAACACCCACCCAATTGCTGTTGTTTCTTCTGGCGGCAAACCTGGGGGGCGTGGGCCGCGGTTTTCTCGGCCTGGGAATGTTTTTGGCCGGCCTGCTGACGATGAATACGCTGATGACCGCCTCGGCCGTGGGAATTTTCGGCATGAGCGCGACGCGCCCCCGCCTGATGCGGTTCGTCGTGGCGTGCGCGGCGGCGTACAGCTTGGTGGTCGGCACGATCTTCCTGTTCGGCTCCACAGGTCTGCTCCCCGCCATTGGGGGATGAAAGGCT
>DATLWP010000008.1:0-9214 GCA_035576265.1 Candidatus Polarisedimenticolia bacterium | reverse complement strand
ATCGCCGTCGGCTCGTCGCCGCCGGTGGCAGCGACCCAAACGGTGTCGCCGGCTCGAAAGTCGGAAAGCGGAATGGACTTGCCGGACTCGTCCTGATATTTCGTTTTCTGGCTGACCCTCATCAAGAGTGTGACTTCGCTCGGGCGTTTGAGCAACAACTCCGACTTCGGCTCATCGACCGAGGCGACGATATAGAACTCCTCGCCGGAGGGCGTCTTCTTGCCCTGCGCGGAGACGCTCGGAGAAAGCCACATGGCCGCCAGGAAAATGGCCACGACAAATACGTGCGGCAGTTTGGTGCGGGAAAGTTCATTCATATCGCAACGCCTCAATGGGATCGAGCCGCGCAGCCTTGCGCGCGGGATAATAGCCGAAAAAGATTCCAACGGCCGCCGAGAAAAGCGCGGCGACAAGCACCGAAAGTGGAGAAACAAATGTGGACCAGCGGAGCAGGTGCGAGATCAAGGCCGATCCGACGACTCCCAGCAAGATACCCGCCATGCCTCCGATCGAGCTGAGCACCACCGCTTCGCTGAGAAATTGGCGCTGCACATCCTCCTCCGTGGCGCCGACCGCCATCCGGACGCCGATTTCCCGCGTTCGCTCGGTAACGGAAACCAGCATGATGTTCATGATACCGATGCCTCCGACCAGTAGCGAGATGGAGGCGATCGCCGCAAGCAAGACCGTCATAACGAACGAACTCGCTGCCGCCGCCTGAGCCATTTCGTTGGGGCTGCGGATCATGAAGTCGTCGTCCTCGCCGGGTCGGAGGTGGTGGCGCTGGCGGAGCAGCGCCGCGATAGCATCCTGCGCGGGTTGCATGGCTTGCTGGGAGGCTGCCGAAACGAAGATCGACTGCAGCCACGTGATGCCTTCGATCTTTTTTTGGAGCGTGGTGTACGGCATGATGATGATGTCGTCCTGATCCTGCCCGACGCCGGATTGCCCTTTGGTTTCGAGCAGGCCGAGAATCCGAAACGGAAGGTTTTTCACACGGACAATCTGTCCGACCGGGTCTTCATCACCGAAAAGCTGCTGTGACACGGTACTGCCAATCACGCAGACGTTGGCTGCTACGTCCACGTCCCTGCGAGTGAAGGGACTTCCCGCCACGACGGGCCAATTGCGTATTTCGAGAATTGATGGCGCGGCGCCCTGCGCGCGCGTATACCAGTTCTGATTCCCGGCGACTATCTGAACGGGCGAAAAGACAACGGGAGAAACGGCCACGACGCCTGGCACGCCGTGGAGAATGGCTTCTGAGTCGTCGACGGTCAGCGTCTTGGTGGCCTGGCTGCCCATATGTACGCCGCGCGTGCTGATACTGCCTGAGAAAACCAAAATCATGTTGGTGCCGAGGGACTGGATTTGCTGCTGCACCTGCGCGCTGGCGCCCTCTCCGATCGCAACCGTACAAATCACCGCGCCGACGCCGATGATGATCCCGAGCATCGTCAGGATCGTGCGCATCTTGTTGCGTGCGAGCGCCCGGAGCGCTACGCGTATGATTTCTTTCGGGTTCATGGTCCCACCTCACCGATGCTGCCGCAGCGGGCTACCGAGGACCGCGCGGCCCTCGGCGCGGCCCGCCGAAGCCAGGCGGAGTCGTGCTGCCGCCGACGTTTCCTTGTGTTTGCTGGGAAGTGATTAGGACGTCGCCATCGCGAAGGTCTCCTTTGACCATCTGCGTGTTGCTGTAGTCGGTAATCCCGCATTGCACCGCCACGGGTATCAAGCTTTGGTTGTCTGGTCCCAGCTTCCAGACGACCTGCCAGCCCCCCAAATGCGTGGTAGCGGCCTCGTGGGAGATCTTGTGCTCCTTAAAGAGTAGTTGGAGATCCTTCGTGGACATACTCGGCTTGAAAGTGAGCGCCGGATTGGGGATCAAGAGAGCGTCCGCCGCATGGCCGGTGGGAATGGTGACGTAGGCCGTCTCGCCCGGCAGCAGCTTCTCGTCAGGATTCTCGAAGTTGACCACGACACTATAGGTGACGACATTCTGGACGGTCGTTGGGTTCAGGCGAATGGCAGTCACGCGGCCATGGAAGAGCACGTTTGGGAAGGCGTCGACCTGAAACGATACGGGTGTCGCGACGCGAATGTTGCCGGTGTCCGACTCGTCGACCGCAACGTAAACCTGCATGCGGGTGAGGTCCTGCGCGACGCTGAAGACATTGGGCGCCTGCAAGGCCGCGGCCACGGACTGGCCAACGTCGATGTTTCGCGCTACCACGGTCCCATCGATGGGGGAGAGGATCGTGGTGTACTTCAGGTTGGTCTGCGCCGTTCGCAGCGCACCCTCCATGGAGATCACCTGCGCCATTGCTTGATTCAGTTGAGCGCGCGCTTGCTTGACCGCGGCCTGCGCCGATTGGACTTCCGCCTGGGATTGGCCTAGCGACGACTGGGCGAGCTCGTTGGCATCCGTGGAAATCACGCCGGACTGAAAAAGCTCCGCCGAACGCTTGGCCGTGGCTTGCTGGTACCTCACATTGGTCTCAGCCTTGGCGAGGTTAGCTTCGCTTACGTGAACGTTGGCTTCCAATGTCACGAGGTTCGCCTTCGCATTCTCGAGGTTACCGCGAGCCTGGATCATCTGGGCTTCATAGATCGCCGGATCGAGCTGAGCAAGCACCTGGCCGTTCTTCACGCGCGTGTTAAAGTCCGCGAAAATGTATTGCACCGTGCCGGAAACATAGGAGCCAACCGGAACGGTCGTCAATGGATTAATGGTTCCCGTGGCTTGGACGGCCGAAGTGATGTTCCCGCGCCGAACGCTTGCGGTCGTGTATTTAGGAGTGGCCGACCGACTGCTAAAATAGCGCCAACCGCCAAGGATAAGAACAAGGCAAACCGCGCCGATGATGTATCGCCTTTTGTGCTTTTGATAGGACTCTTTGAGGGACATGAATCTCCGCTTGTAGGGAAAGCGATCCCCAGCGGACACGAAACACCCGGCTGGGCATTCTCTCCTGCCTCCATCGTACAGACGCGGTACGCGGCTCTCCGGTTTCGTCGACGGGCGACGCCGACCAGGCATCGCCGTGATCGAGGGGATCCGGAATGGCGATCGGGGGAAGCGAGATCGCCCTCCCTGGGGTCATTCGGGGTTCTTTGCCGGCGAAACTCCGTGTTACAGTGAGCGGCTTGAATGGGCGATCCCAGTGGGCAGTGCGTTCTGGTAAGCCGGGGGAGGGGAAGTGGCGTATCGAGACCTGCGGGATTTCTTGCGCAAGCTGGAAAAGGAACGCGAGCTCAAGCGCATCTCGGCCGAAGTAGACCCGGTCCTCGAGATCACGGAAATTTCCGATCGAGCGGTCAAGGCCGGAGGCCCGGCGCTACTCTTTGAGAATCCTCGAGGATCGCGCATTCCGGTGGTGACGAATCTGGTGGGCAGCGAGCGGCGCATGAACTTGGCGCTCGAGGTGGATTCACTGGAGGATATTTCCAGGCGCGTTTCCTCGATTCTGGACATGCAGTCGCCGCAAGGACTTCTCGACAAAGTGAAGATGCTTCCGAAGCTGGCCGAGCTTGGTTCGGTCTTCCCGAAGACTGTGAGAAGCGGCGAATGCCAGGAGGTTGTGAGGACGGAGGGATTTTCGCTGCTCGACTTTCCCATCCTGAAATGCTGGCCGCAGGACGCCGGGCGTTTTATCACCTGGCCCATGGTCATCACCAAGAACCCGGCAACAGGCAAGCGAAATGTGGGCTGTTACCGCATGCAGGTGTTCGACGGGCGCAGCACCGGAATGCACTGGCAGACGCAAAAGGACGGCGCCGAGCATTTTCGGAGCGCGCGTGCGAAAAACAGAGCAGGGAAGCTGGATGTAGCCGTGGCCATTGGCGCCGATCCGGCCACGTCTCTTGCTGGCATACTGCCCGTTCCTCCGGACATGGACGAGTTTCTATTTTCGGGCTTCCTGCGGCGAGAGGCGGTGGAGCTAGTGGCCTGCAAGACGGTCGATTTGGAGGTGCCGGCGAATTCGGAGATCGTGCTGGAAGGCTATGTCGATCTTGGCGAGATGCGCACCGAGGGTCCGTTCGGAGACCACACCGGGTTTTATTCGCTGGAAGGTGAGTATCCGGTATTTCATGTCACGTGTGTTACGCACCGCAAGGAGCCTCTTTATCTGACGACAATCGTGGGTCCGCCGCCGCAGGAGGACTACTTCATCGGCCATGCCATCGAGCGGATCTTTCTTCCCGTGATGAAGATGCAGCACCCCGAAATTGTGGATGTGGCGATGCCGGCTGAAGGTATTTTTCAAAACCTCATGATCGTCTCGATTCGCAAGGGCTATCCGGGGCACGCGCGTAAGACGATGAATGCGATATGGTCACTCGGGCAAGCCATGTTTACGAAGGTCATCGTTGTTGTGGACCACGACGTCAACGTTCAGGATTCACGCGAGGTTGTGTGGAAGGCACTGTGCGCGATTGATCCCGAGCGCGACATCCAGTTTGTGCTGGGCCCGCTCGATACGCTCGACCACGCCGCCCGACGGCAGGACTTCGGTTCAAAAATGGGAATCGATGCCACGCGCAAATGGCCGGAAGAAGGTTTCTCCGGCCGGTGGCCCGACGAGATCAAGATGGACGCGGGAACAAAGCAGCGCGTGCACGCGATCTGGACCCAACTGGGAGTCGAGCCACCTAAGCGTAAGTAAGGCAAAGCTCACGCAGTACTCCCCCAGGGGATTCTGCACGTGCGTGCGAGACGGTAACTCAAGGCGAAACGAACCCCCCTTTTTGACCGCTTTTCTCGCGCTTTCGGGATCTCCTGTCCCTCCGGCCCGGTTTTACCAAAAGCACACGCTCTAAACATGTGGGTTGACAGTCTGTGTCGCTGATGCAATAAACGGTTCACGGGGGCGTACCGGGCCTATCAGTACTAGCGCTTCCTGGGTCTTGGGCGAGCCCCGTCGGGGTTGGGGCGAAGCAGAGACGAAATACAGCACAGTTTTCTTGGGGAATCAGCAAGACAGCAAAGCGATGCGGAGTCCTCCCTGCACAGCGGGGCGGAGCGAGGAGCGAGGGGCCGCGCGATGTTCAATCTGGGAAAGAAAAAATCGTTAATCGGCCTGGACATTGGCTCGAGTTCCGTAAAGGCCGTCGAGCTTAAGAAGGCGAGGGATGGCTACGAACTGGTGAGCTACGGCCTGGAACCATTGGCCCAGGACACCGTTGTGGACGGCGCCATCATGGACGCCCCTTCAGTCGCCGAGAAGATCATCTCGATCTTCGATACGCAGAAGATCAAGACAAAAGAAGTGGCGACCTCGGTTTCGGGGCACTCGGTGATCGTGAAGCGGGTCAGTATGCCGCTGATGACCGAAGAGGAGCTTTACGACCGGGTGCAGTTGGAAGCCAGCCAGCATATTCCGTTCGACATCGCGGATGTCAACTTGAGCTACCAGCTTTTGGAATCCACTGAAAGTCAGATGGACGTGCTGCTGGTGGCGGTCAAGAAGGACAAGATTCTGAACCACACCAACGTGCTGGCGCAGGCTGGAAAAACGCCGATGGTCGTGGACATTGACGCCTTCGCGCTGCAGAACTGCTACGAAGTGAACTACGAACTGGATCCCTCGCAAGTCGTGGCCCTTCTGAACATCGGCGCTAGCGTGATGAACATCAACATCATCCGTGGCTGGACGCCGCTGTTCACGCGCGACGTGTCCGTGGGCGGCAACCAGTACACCGACGCTTTGCAGAAGGAACTCGACCTGAGCTTTGACGATGCCGAGCAGCTGAAGATGGGCGGCACCCTAGCCGGCGTAAGTGAGGAGCAGCGCACGGCGATTCTTCGCTCCGTTTCGGACATTTTGATTCTCGAGATTCAGAAGACCTTCGATTTCTTCCGCGCTACGGCCAGCGGCGAGAACATCCGGCGGATCGTGGTGGCCGGCGGGACGGCTCGGGTGCCGGGCCTGCTGGAGTTTCTGAGGGAAGAATTTGCCATGCCGGTTGAGGAGCTCTATCCGTTCCGAAGGATCGCAATCAACCCCGGGCGTCACGATGAGAGTCAGCTTCGCGAGTTGGCGCCGCGCCTGGCGATCGCAGTGGGCCTGGCGCTGAGGAGTTTTGACACGCCATGATCCGCATCAACCTTTTAGGCCAGGCACGTCCGAAGGCTGCCAAGCAAGCGGTGCCGCTCGAAGCGACCGTCCAGATTCTGTTCCTGGCGGTGGCGATCGCCCTCGCGGCTGTCGTCTTGGGCGTCACGTATTTTCAGCAGAAGCGGCAACTCGACGACACGAACAAGCGCATCAGCGCTCTGCGCGCTGAAAAGGCGAGCCTGCAGCAGATTAAGCAGGACGTGGACAGATTTGAAAGCCAGAAGAGCGTGCTACAGCAACGCATCAACGTGATCGAGACGCTGCAAAAGAATCGCACGGGCGCGCAGGAACTACTCACGATGGTGGCGAATAGCGTGGTACGCGTCGACTCGCTGTGGCTGACTTCGTTCAAGCGCACCGGTGATTCGCTGGAAATCGAAGGAGAAGCCGCGTCCATCAATGCGGTTGCCAATTTCATCACGGAAATGAAACGGTCCGGCTATTTCGGCAACGTGGAGATCAAGAGCGCCAAGGAAAATGATCTGGTGCCCTCGGTCACAACGTACGCCTTCTCGATGACTGCGGCGGTTGCTTCCTCTTCGCAACCCAGCGCGGAGCCGACTACGCAACCGGCCGGGGCAGCGCGGCCCCCGCAACCCGCGGCCAAGGGGAGGAGCTAGCCATGGCGACCAGCTTCAAAGAATGGCCCTGGCCTCTGCAGGCTCTGTTTTACGTGGGCTTGGCTGTGGTGCTTGTGCTTGCCGGGTTTTACGTCCCCGGGTCTCCGCTAGCGAGCGTCCGGACGCAACTGCAAGCGGCCCAAGCGGAGCTTAAGCCGCTCGAAGCGGACGTCCAGAACCTCCGCGTTTATAAACAGCGTCGTGCGGAACTGCAGGCCGACATGGATGCGCTTGAGAAACAGCTGGCAACCTTGCAGACCATCGTCCCGGAGGAGAAGCAGACCGACCAGTTCATCCTGATGGTTCAGCGTTCGGCGGTGAGTTCCGGAGTTTCGATCCGCACGCTGACGGCCAAGCCTGTCGCGCAACAGCCGTATTACTTCGAGATGCCGTTCGAAATCGAAGCGGACGGCCCTTACTACTCGGTGCTGGATTTCTTCGCGCGGCTGGGAAGGCTATCTCGGATCATAAATGTGGGCGACCTCAAGATGGCGGAGATCAAGAGCGCCTCAGGCACGAAGTTTCACATGGCGCCCGGGACGTCGGTATCTGGAACGTTTACGATTACCACTTTCTTTTCCAATGCGGCAGCACAGCCGGCGGCGCCGGCTGCTGCTGCTGCTCCGGCAAAACGACGGTAGGCGACGACGATGAAACTTGCAAAGATATCCGGAGAATTGTTGGCAGCGCTGGCACTGTCGTTCTGTCTCGCCCTGGGCGTCTCGGCTCAGGGAAGGCCGACCAAGAAGGCGGCCGCGAAGCCCGGGACGGCAAAAGCTGCGAACACCGCCAAAGTAGCAGTATCCGCGAAACGAGCCTCTTCCCCGGCTCAGATTCGGCCCACCAGTGTGTCGCTAGAAGGCAAGCGCGACCCGTTCGTGCCGCTACTCAGCACGAGTAAGGGGCCTAGCGGGCATTTGCCTCCTGGAAAGGCAGGGCTCGTAATTTCAACAGTGCAGGTGGACGGGGCGGTGCAGGCGCCCAGCGGAATGATTGCCGTGGTCTCCAATCCGGAACAGCGGGTCTATTTCGTTCGCGAGGGAGACCGCCTGTACGACGGACAGGTGGAGAAGATTGGAATGGACGGAGTTACGTTTCGAGAGAATACGAAAGACGCCTTCGGAAGGCCGGTCGAGCGAGTTGTAACGAAGCGAATCTACGCGAGTGCAGGAGAGCAGCAATGAGGATCATGTGGCGGGCGTGGGGGCTGGGCGCACTGATGGCGGCCGGCTTGATTCTGTCAAATGGGACGTTGCCGGCAAGCGAAGTGCCGGTCGTGCACGTGAAGGCGCTGGTGAAGGACGGCGCGGTGCGCCTCGAGGCAGCAGCGAACGGGCCGTTTCAGTACACGACGTATCGCCCGAGCGACAGCCTCTACGTGCTCGATTTGAGCGGCGTGTCGGCAGGTGATCCGGCAGGCGCGCGCGTGGTCGCTTCAGACCTGGTGAAGAGCTATCGTGTGGTCACGTACGCGGCGGGCGAGAAGCCGATCGTGCGTGTGGAGATCCTGCTGAAGCGGGGCGTCGAGCCGCGTTTGGAGCGCTTGGACTCTAAGGATCTAGCTCTGGTGGTGTCGCGCAGCGCGAACACCGACTTGCCCTCCGCTCACAAGATTAGCGCGGTGGCCCCGGCCGCAGCCGTGCCGCCCGACCCGGGAGCCGGGAGGCACGAGCTTTCCTTCATCCGGAGAGTCAGCCTGGCCGACAATGGCGGCTCAACTCGAGTCGACATTCTTGGCTCCGGCCCCTTGAATTATCGCTCCATGCGCCTTCACCACCCGGAGCGCTTGGTTCTCGATTTTGCGGCCGCGCACCTAGTCGCTGCCGATAAGCACATTCCCAGCAATCTTGCGCCAGTGCAGGAAGTTCGGATGGCGCAGTTCACTCCTAAGGTCTCGCGAGTGGTGATTGACCTTCGCCAATCGGCTAACTATAAAATCACCCGGAGCACGAATGCGGTTACGGTGTCGTTCGCTGCCGCGGGATCATCCAGCGCGGCTGAAGAGGCTTCGCCGGTCGCGGAACCCGCGACGATCATTACAACGAGGTCGGTCGTGCCGAGCGCGGTCCCAAGTTCCGAGGAATCGGCAGAAGGGAAGCCAGGGCACGTTCCTGCGCCCCCTACTGCGCTTCCCGCCGCCTTGAGGCAGACCTCAGCCGCGCTAGCGGCGCCTGCCGAACCGCGGCAGCAGCAACCGGAAGCCGTGACTTCGAGTCCAGGGAATGCTGTGCCGCCGATCGAGGCTCCAGCTGCGGTTCAGCCCGGAAGTCCGAGCGCGGCTCCCTCGACTGCACAGGCTGAGGCGCCCGCACGCTCTT
Source organism: Candidatus Polarisedimenticolia bacterium (assembly GCA_035576265.1). GTDB lineage: Bacteria > Acidobacteriota > Terriglobia > Acidiferrales > UBA7541 > Palsa-295. The sequence goes on along the minus strand of DATLWP010000008.1, from coordinate 154 downwards.
CTGCCCCAGCCAAGTATTCAGGAGAGCCTATTTCGGTCAATCTGAAGGACGTAGACCTGCGGGACTTTTTCCGTTTGATCCACGAGATCAGCGGCTTGAATGTGGTCGTGGATCCCGCCGTGAAAGGAAACCTCACGATTGTCCTTGACGACGT
>DATLWP010000007.1:0-11116 GCA_035576265.1 Candidatus Polarisedimenticolia bacterium | reverse complement strand
ATTATGAAGCCCTCCGGGAAAACCTGGCTCTCCTCAGTACGATGAAGGGCCAGGATGGCAATTCGCTGCGCGTGGAAACGCTTCCCATGCCTGCCCCCATATTTTTCAACGGCCAGCGCCTCCCGGCCAGCTACGCCAATTTCTACATCGCTAACAGCCTAGTCCTCGTTCCCACGTTCAACGATCCGAACGATCGGGTTGCGCTCAACACGATCGCGAGGCTTTTCCCCGATCGAGAAGTCGTTGGCATCTATTGCCGCGATCTAGTCCTCGGTCTCGGTACGATCCACTGTCTGACACAGCAACTCCCGAGCAGTCGCTGAGTGGAAGTCATCTGAACAATCTGCCACTTGGGCCCGCGAGCTCCGAGCGAGCGGGACGAATGTTCGTAGGGTTCTTCGCACAGGAAATCGTGACTCTACTAAAGAGGGCAGGCGCAGCACGCGGGAGAAATGGCGGGGACGACGGGACTCGAACCCGCGACCTCTGCCGTGACAGGGCAGCGTTCTAACCAACTGAACTACGTCCCCGCGATAATTGCGCCAAGTGGTGGGCGATCTCCGATTCGAACGGAGGACCTTCCGGGTGTAAACCGGATGCTCTAACCGCTGAGCTAACCGCCCCTTGATCATCGTAACAGAACCCGCGCATTGTAGGCTAGAGCTTAGGCGGTAAACGCGGTCGCTATTGACACTGCAGCGCTCCGGCCGCGCACTGATCCCACTGTCTGAAGCCCGCCTGCTTGCTTCCGATGAATATGCCGGGGATTGGCGGCCCCAAAGTGGCTGACACGGGCCGACCTGTACGTTGGTACAGCAGCAAAAATTTGCCTGTACGAAGGTACAGGTTTTCGTGCGGCGGATCAGATGTTAGCTGATTCACCACGAACGGAACACCGGGTTCCCAATTGGGTCGCGCTAGCATGCTACGCTTCGACATCCCGCGGTTCTAGTACCGCGGGCGCACAAACTCATGTCTTCTCGGCTCGGCGAAATTCTCGTCAAAGACAGCCTGATCTCCGCGGATCAGTTGAAGCAGGCGCTCGACTACCAGAAGAAGAACGGTGGTCGGCTGGGCACGTGCCTGGTCAAGATGGGACTTGTCAGCGACGACGACATCACGGCGGTTCTTTCCCGACAGTACGGCGTACCGTCCATCAATCTCAAGTTCTATGAAGTGGACCCGTCGGTGATCAAGCTCGTCCCGCAGGATACTGCCGTCCGCTACCAGATCGTGCCGCTGTCCCGAGTAGGCTCGACGCTGACCATTGCGATGACCGATCCGACCAATGTCTTCGCGATGGACGACATTAAGTTCATGACCGGTTTCAATGTCGAGCCGGTTGTCGCTTCCGAGACGGCCATCAGCGAGGCAATCCACAAGTTCTACGGCGACGTCGAGAGCGTTGAAGAGCTCGACAAAGTAATGAAGGACCTGACCGGCGAAGAAGATGACGCGCTGGAACTGGCGGGCGAAGAAGCCGAGATGGACTTGGCTTCCCTCGAGAAGGCAGCCGAGGAAGCCCCGATCATCAAGCTTTGCAACTTGATTCTGACCGACGCTGTGAAGCGAGGTGCGAGCGACATTCACGTCGAGCCTTATGAAAAGGAATTTCGGGTGCGTTTCCGAATTGACGGAGTTCTGCAGAACGTCATGGCGCCGCCCATGAGGCTGAAGGACGCGATGACCAGCCGCATCAAGATCATGTCCAAGCTCGACATCAGCGAAAAGCGGCTCCCGCAAGACGGTCGCATCATGATCAAGTATGTGAAGGACGGCAAGAAGAAGGAGCTCGACTTCCGCGTTTCGACCGTCCCGACGCTCTTCGGCGAAAAGATCGTTTTGCGACTGCTCGACAAAGAGAACCTTCGTCTGGATATGACGAAGCTCGGCTTCGAAGCGGAATCCCTGCAGAAGTTTGAGCGGCAGATTCTGAAACCTTACGGAATGGTGCTCGTCACAGGGCCCACAGGCTCTGGCAAGACCAACACGCTCTATTCGTCCGTAGCGCGCCTGAATACGCCGGAAACAAACATTATGACCGCCGAGGACCCGGTGGAATTCCAGCTTCCGGGCATCAATCAGGTGCAGATGAAGGAACAGATCGGATTGAACTTTGCCTCCGCGCTGCGCGCCTTCCTCCGCCAAGATCCGAACATCATTTTAGTCGGCGAAATTCGAGATTTCGAGACAGCGGAGATCGCGGTCAAAGCGGCGCTCACGGGCCACCTGGTGCTTTCCACGCTGCACACCAACGACGCGCCTTCTACGATCAGCCGGCTGATGAACATGGGCATCGAGCCGTTCTTGGTGTCCACGTCGGTAAACCTAATCTGCGCCCAGCGGCTCGTACGTCGAATTTGCGTAGGGTGCAAGGAGCCGGTCGAGATTCAGCCGCAAGCGCTGATCGAAGCCGGATTTACGCCGGAGGAAGCCTCGAAGACGACGGTGCAGCGCGGTAAGGGCTGCGGCACGTGCAACAACACGGGCTACAAAGGCCGGGTTGGGCTCTATGAAGTAATGGAAATCAACGACGACTTGCGCGAACTGATTCTGGTGGGAGCGTCGGCTCTCGAACTGAAAAAGAAGGCCCTCGAGACAGGGATGATCACGCTGCGGCGCAGCGGCCTGCTAAAGGTTGCCGCCGGGCTTACGACGATGGAAGAAGTTCTGCGGGAGACGGTTTTGTAGGCGGAGGAAAGAAAATGGCTGGGATCACACTAAGCGAGCTGTTGAAGAAGATGATCGAGATGGGCGGGAGCGACCTGCACCTCTCGACCAACAGCTCCCCGCGCGTCCGCGTACACGGAAAACTGCGGCCGCTCGACATGCCTCCCTTAACGGCGGCGGACACAAAGGCGCTGGCCTACAGCGTGCTGACGGATGTGCAAAAGCACCGGCTTGAGGAGAATCTCGAGCTCGACTTCTCGTTCGGCCTGAAAAGCCTGGCGCGCTTCCGCGGCAATATCTTCCACCAGCGCGGCGCTGTCGCAGCGGTATTCCGGACGATCCCCTGGGAGATAAAGGGTTTCGATGCGCTCGGGCTGCCCCCCATCGTTCGCAATCTATGCGATAAGCCACGCGGCTTGGTGCTCGTGACCGGGCCGACCGGTTCGGGCAAGTCCACCACGCTCGCGGCCATGTTGGACAAGATCAACAACGAGCGGGAAGAGCATATGATCACGATCGAGGATCCGATCGAGTTCCTCCACAACCATAAGAAATGCCTTGTCAACCAACGCGAGGTTCATTCGGACACGCATTCGTTTGCGAACTCGCTGCGCGCGGCGCTGCGCGAGGATCCGGACGTCGTCCTGATCGGCGAGATGCGCGACCTGGAGACAATTGAATCCGCGCTGCGAATCGCCGAAACGGGGCACTTGACGTTCGCTACGCTGCACACGAACTCGGCGGTTTCGACCATCAACCGTATCGTCGACGTCTTTCCGGCGCACCAACAGCCTCAAGTTCGCGCGCAGCTCTCGATGGTCCTCGAAGGAATCCTCTGCCAGGCATTGCTGCCTCGCGTGGACGGCCGGGGGCGGGCCATGGTCATGGAGATCCTGATCCCCAACGCGGCCATCCGGAACCTGGTTCGCGAAGACAAAATTCACCAGATCTATTCGGCCATGCAAACAGGCACGGGCCAGACGGGAATGCAGACCTTCAACCAAAGCCTCGCGAACGCCTACTTTCAGAAGTTAATCAGTTTGGAAACGGCGCTTTCGAGATCGTCGAATCCAGACGAATTGCAGGATTTAATTAACCGTGGGGTGACCTCGCCGCCGGCTGGCGGACGGGCCCCCGTCCGGCGGTAAGCAGAAAGGGAGGTAAGAGATCATGCCAGTATATACGTATCGCGGAGTCAACCGGGCGGGTGCCAACGTAACAGGAGAGCGCACGGCCGGTAGCAAGTCTGAGCTCACGGCGGCACTGCGCCGGGAGCAGATCAATGTCAGCAAGGTCTCCGAGAAGGGGAAGGAATTTAACATTCCGACCTTCGGAACCGGCGTGGACGCGAAGGAGTTGGCGATCTTCACGCGCCAGTTCTCCGTGATGATCGACGCAGGTTTGCCGCTGGTTCAGTGCCTCGAGATTCTGGCCGGCCAGCAGGAAAACAAGACGTTTCAAAAGATCCTCAACAGCGTCCGGGCCTCGGTAGAGGGCGGCGCGACGCTCTCGGCGTCGATGAAGCAGCATGAGAAGGTCTTCGACCCTCTCTATTACAACATGGTCGACGCAGGCGAGACGGGCGGTATTCTCGATACCATTCTTCAGCGTCTCTCCACCTACATCGAAAAGAACGTGAAGCTGAAGCGGGCCGTGAAATCAGCGATGATCTACCCGATTTCGGTGCTGAGCATTGCGGCCGGTGTGGTCACGTTGCTGCTGTGGAAAGTCGTGCCGATCTTCGTCGCCTTGTTCAATGGACTCGGCGTCGACCTGCCACTTCCGACCCGCATCGTCATCGCGCTGAGCAACTTCGTGGGAAGTATCTACGGGTTGATGATGGTGGTGTTCTTCGTCGGAGCCGTTTTTGCGCTGAAATTCTGGCACGGCACGCCTGCGGGTCGGATGGCGATCGACCGGGCGTTATTGAGACTGCCCGTGGTGGGGGTTGTGCTGCGGAAGATCGCAGTGGCGCGATTCACGCGGACACTCGGAACGTTGATTTCGAGTGGCGTGCCCATTCTCGAGGGTTTGGACATCACCGCTCGCACGTCGGGCAATGCGGTGGTGGAGAAAGCCATTTCACAGACGCGCAAGGCCGTCGAGGCAGGCCGCTCGCTCGTCGACCCGCTCAAAGAGACCGACGTTTTTCCAGGCATGGTGACGCAGATGATCGGCGTCGGCGAGCAAACGGGCGCGATGGACGCCATGCTCCAGAAAATTGCCGACTTCTACGAGGACGAAGTGGACTCCGCGGTAAAGGACATGCTGACGGCGATCGAGCCGATCATGATCATTTTCCTGGGCGTGGTCGTCGGCGGCGTTGTGATCTCGATGTATCTGCCGCTGTTCTCGTTGATCGGCAAGCTGGCAAGCGCACACTAGATCTGCGTCTCGGCCGCCCGAATGCAACCGTCCGATGAATCTTCGCCGGCGGCTTGGATTCGGGCGGAAGGTCGGAGAGCATCCGAAAACCCGATATGGAATTCGCATCGAATTTGAGTGAATGGCTGCCGTGGCTGGGCCGTGTCCGGTTCTTGGTCATTACCTTCCTTGTGGCGGTCGTTGTCGCCATACATCAGCTGACGCCGATCCCGCTTCCCGCGCGGACCCTATTCATCCTGGCGGCGGTATGGTACGCGTTGGCGACCGTATATCTAGTCCTCCAGCGTAAGGCTCCGGGAGCGCGATGGCACGCAGCGCTTCAGATGGTGCTGGATCTCGCTGTCGTCACCGGCGTCGTCTATTCGAGCGGTGCGCAGGACAGCTATTTCGTATCGCTCTACCTGCTGGCGATTCTGATGGGAAGCATTCTCTTTTCCCGTCGGGGCGCATTTCTGGTGGCGGGTATCAGCTTCGTCTTGCTTGGGTGTGTTGTCGAGCTAACGTACTATCAAATCATTCCACGGACGACGGCTTCCATGCCAGGCCCGCGGGCCCTCGAATCGTGGCTTGCAAGCAATCTCTTTGCCTTTTTTGCCGTGGCCTATTTGGGCGGCCTCTTGGCGGAAACCCTTCGCAGCAAGGGCGTCGAACTAAGAGAGAAGAGCGAAGAGCTGAAAGACCTGCAGGCTTTCAACCGCGACATCATTGAGTCCATGCGCGGCGGCTTGGCGACAACGGATCTCGACGGCCGCATCCTTCTGCTGAACCGGGCCGGCGCCGAGATCACAGGGTACGGTTTCGACCTCGTTCGGGGCGAAAAGATCGCGGACGTATTCCCTGGCTTCTGGCCGGTGGAGATGGACGCGTACGGCAATCCGCTCGCTCTGCGCAAGGAAATCGAATTCCGGACTCCGGCCGGCGTGACCCGCTTTCTCGGCCTGTCAATCTCGCCCCTGCGTACCGGACACAACGAGGCCAGCGGCTTTGTATTCAACTTCCAGGACTTGACGGAACTGAAGCGGCTCGAGCGAGAAGTTGTCACCAAGGACAGGATGGCTGCTCTCGGCCGGCTTTCGGCGGCGATCGCGCACGAAATTCGCCAGCCCCTCACCGCCATGACCGGCGCGCTCAAGGAGCTCGCGCGGCTCGCACCGCTGGAAGATGACGACAAGAGGCTCGTCCAAATCGTCAGCCGTGAGTCGCAGCGGCTGAATCAGATCATCACCGAATTCCTCGATTACTCGCGCGAAAAGACCTATGCATTCTCGGACGTTGACTTGGCTGCGATTCTGGAAGAGACGCTGCTGCTTCTCGAACGGAATTCCGGTGCGTCGAGCAAGTACCGCATCGAGAGAAATTTCGCGGCGCGGAATCTGGCTGCCCGCGCCGACCGAGATGCCATGAAGCAGGTCTTCTGGAACCTTTGCAACAACGCCCTGCGCGCCATGCCGGAAGGCGGCGTGCTTGCGGTAGGTGTTGATGCGGGCCCCGAGTGGGTAAGGGTCTCCATCCGTGATACCGGGACCGGGCTGGACTCCCGAACAGCGAGCCGCATGTTCGAACCATTTCAATCGGCATTTGTCGGAGGCACAGGACTCGGCCTGGCGATCGTGTATCAGATCCTCCAGGCGCACCGGGGCCGCATCCGCGTCGAGGCTGAAAAAGGACGCGGAGCTGAATTCATCGTCGAACTGCCGCGGGCTGCGCGGGCCCGCTCCGGGGCTCGCCCGGTTCCCGCTGCCGAGCCGGAACTTCTGCGGCCGGTAGGGAGGGGGTAGGGGATCCATGGCCCACCTTCTGATTGTCGACGACGAGCGATCGATTTGCGAACTGCTGGAGATCAGTTTTCGAAAAGAAGGTCACAGGGTCGAAGTGGCTACCAATGGGGAGGCGGCCAAGCGGCGGCTCGCTGGCCAGATGTTCGATATCGTCGTATCTGATATCTGCATGCCCGATATGGACGGCGTGGAGCTATTGCGCTTCTGCAAAGAGATCTCTCCCGCCACTACCTTTATTCTGATCACCGGGGTTCCCACGCTCGACACGGCCATCGACGCCGTCAATTTCGGCGCCGACCGCTACGTGATCAAGGGAGACCGTCTGCTCGATGAGCTTCGGCCTGCTGTGCAACGGGTGGCTGAAAGCCTGGCGTTGAAAAAGGAAGCGGGATATCTCCGGCGCGAGCTACGCCGCCTGACCGGACTCGACCACATCATTGGGACCAGTCCGAAGATGCGCGCCATTTTCGAGCTGATCGAAAACATTGCTCCTCAATCGAGCCGCGTTCTGATCACGGGCGAAAGCGGCACGGGCAAAGAGCTCGTCGCACGCGCCATTCACGAAAACAGCGCCCGCGCCAAGAATCCCTTCATCACCATCAATTGCGGCGCCTTTCCGGAAACCCTCTTGGAATCCGAACTCTTTGGCTATCTCAAGGGAGCGTTCACCGGGGCGAACGAGAACCGGCGCGGGTTGTTCCAGGCAGCCCATGGCGGCACGCTGTTCATGGATGAGATCGGCAATATGAGCGTCACCATGCAGGTGAAGCTCTATCGCGTTCTTCAGGAGGGTAAGGTCCGTCCGATCGGAAGCACGGAGGAGTCCGACGTGGACGTACGCGTGATCGCTGCGACGAACAAAGACCTCGAAAAGGAAATCGCCGAGGCTCGCTTTCGCGAGGATCTCTACTATCGCCTGAGCGTCATCCCTATTCACCTCCCACCGCTTCGGGAGCGCCACGAGGACATTCCGTTGCTGGCCCGGGAGTTCTTGGAGAGATTTTCGAAGTCGATGGGCAAAAGAACCGCGGGCATCGAGCCCGAAGCTATGCGGCGCCTGGAAGTCTACGACTGGCCCGGACACGTGCGCGAACTGGAGAATACGATCGAGCGCGCCGTGGCTCTGGAGAACGGTTCCCGGGTCTCCATCGAGGCCCTGCCGGACCGCATTCGCAACCACTTCCAGGAAACAATTCCCGCCGTGTCGCACAACGGCCATGGGGCGACCCTGCCTGCGGAAGGCCTCAATCTCGAGGAGCACATCCAGGAGATCGAAAAATCCTATTTGCTCGCTGCCCTGGAACGCTCCGGCGGGGTACGTACGCGCGCCGCTGAACTCCTGAAGATGTCCTACCGTTCCTTCCGCCACTACGCCAAAAAGTACAGCGTCTAGCGCCAGTCGCGGCAGGCTTGATGGAAACTTACCGGTGTTGCCTCCCAGACTCATCAAAGCGGTGCACCCCCCTCGCGTGCGTTTCCCGAGGTGGCGGTTTCGGTCATTTCCCTATGTCAAAAAGTGTCGCTCCTCTGGCGAATTGGCGGAGATTGACCCGCAAGGTGCGTGAGTCGCTAGTTCTGTGCTTCGCGCATCTTATTGAAATCGTGAGGTATAATTGCCTTGTGTCGCGAAGGTTAACTTTGGGTGCTGCGGTGGCATCGCCCTTGCGAGATATCACGCCGTACCCCGCCAGGGAGTACAAGAGAGATTATGGAGAGACGCTCCTAGGAGAAGAGAATGAATAAGAGAGAGAAGGGCTTTTCGTTAATTGAGTTGCTGATCGTCGTGGCGATCATTCTGATCATCGCGGCGATCGCGATTCCGAACCTGATGCGCGCTAAGATCGCCGCCAACCAGTCGGCGGCGGTGGGCTCGCTTCGCACGATTTCCTCGGCCGAGGCGACTTTCTCGTCCACGTACAACGATGGCTACACCTTGACGCTCGCTCAGCTGGGCGGCGCGGCGGGTGCGGCACCCGTGTGCATGGTCAACGCAGAGCTGATTGACGAAGTGTTGGGACAGGATCCCGCCACGAAGAGCGGTTACACGTTCACCTTCACGCCGAACGGCGTAGCTGCACTGACCGCCGGGATTCCCGCAGCTTGCGGTGTCTCGGGTGACACTGGGTTTTCGGTGTCCGCATCGCCCCTTTCGACATCAACCGGCTCAGCCCGCTATTGCATCGACGAAACGGGTGTTGTAAGGGTCGATCCGACCCCTGGCATCCTTGCGGCGATACCTGCTCCTTGCTCTGGATCGGGCTTTCCTCCGTTGCAGTAACGCGTAGAGCGATCTGGGGAGGAGGCCATGCTTCCTCCCCTTTTTTTTAGGTTCCGCAGGGCTTTTAGAAGTTAGCCAGTGAATGAAATGCTTGAAACTACCTCCAATTCGAAGCGGATGAAGCGCGACGAACGCGGCTTTTCACTGATCGAACTGCTAATCGTAGTCGCGATCATTCTGGTCATCGCGTCAATCGCGATTCCGAACCTGATGCGCGCTAAGATGTCTGCGAACCAGGCTGCTGCAGTCTCAGCGCTCAGAGCAATCACCAGCGCCGCTGTCGTTTATTCCTCGACCTACAGTAACAGCTTCCCGCCTACTCTTGCCGCTATGGGAGGCCCGGCGGGAGGAATTCCGACTTGCAACGCATCGATCCTGCTGGATGAGGTCATTGCCACGCCGCCTTACCAAAAGAGCGGCTACCGATACAGCTATCTGCCACAAGGCGCCCCGATCCCGGTCCCGCCGCCAGGCTGCGCGCCTGGGTTCAATGGATATTTGGCGACTGCCGCTCCGTTGGTCGTCGGCCAAACTGGGCAGGTGAGTTATTGCAGCAATGAACCCGGCGTGATTCGCTTCGATCTCACCGGACTTCCACCAGTGAGCCAGGCTGCTTGTAACGCTCTTCCAGTCCTCCAGAACCAATAATCGGGACGCTGCCGATTCTGCTCCCCTACGACCCGCAGTTCCTGCTAACCTCGATTTCGTGCTCATCCTGATGCTTGCGATGCTGGTGCTTCCTGCCAATGCACTACCGTCCAGCGACGCGAAGGCCACGGTGCACGAATTGGAAGCTCGCTACAGGGGCGCGCAGACCTTGAAAGCTGCATTCTTTGAGCGTTACACGGATGGCAAGGGAGGTGTGGTGGCCGAATCCGGCACGGTCTACTTCTCGCGTCCGGGCCGCATGCGCTGGGAATATGAGTCTCCGGAACGGAAACTTTTCCTGGTGGACGGCAAGAACGTATGGTTTTACGTTCCCGCAGACGGAACAGCCAGCCGCGCCAAATTAAAAGAGAGCTCCGACTGGCGCACCCCGTTCGCCTTGCTGGCGGGCAAGGCCGACCTGGCGCGGTTGTGTCGCGAGATCCAGATTGCCGACCCAAGCGCCGAAATGGCCGGCGAGCACAGCGACGCGCGGGTGCCGCCGGGCGATACTCTACTGCGGTGCATCCCGCGTGGCGAATTGGATGGCGCTGGAGATTCGACCCGGGAAATTCTCTTTGAGGCCGATCCCCAAGCGCGTCTGGTTCGCGTTTTGATCCGCGAGCAAGGAAACGTCGAAACCGAATTTCGCTTCGGCAATTGGCAGGAGAACATCGCGATTCCGGAAGTAAAGTTTCATTTTCAGCCGCCTCCTGGGGTCGCAGTCGTCGACGAGGAGTCGCTAGCCGGCGCAATTCGCTGAACGCGCTCCAACGCCCGCCCTCTCCGGCATGCCACGCACTCGTCCCGCGCTTGCTGGGATGGAGCGTGTAGACGCGGTGACGCTTCCGCAACGATCGGGCTGCCCACACGCATTTCTGCGCACGATCGAGAGCCCACGGCGTGTCCGTCGAGCGTGGGGTGAGAGACATTCAAGCGCAGCCTTTCGCGGGGAAGACTTGCCTGCATGATTTCGGGCGATTGACGCTTTGCGCGGTTGTCACATCCTATGAACGTTCCCTTTTCCCGGCGTGCGATCTGTCGGAGAAGGGGTATGCTAACCTGTAGGTGTTTCGCCTCCGCGCGGGCGAGTGCGTGACAGGACGGTAATGGCCGAATTCGTGTGCAAAGTCGGGGACGCTTCAGGCCGCGTCTTCCACCAAGTGGAGACGGCGCAATCCGAGGACGAGGCCAGGCAGAAGCTGGCCGACCGCGGTTTCTACGTTTTTTCCGTGCGCCATCATTTCGATCTGCTGGCGCAGTTTACCCAGGGGCGCCGCGAGCGCACGATCCGTCCAAACGACTTCCTGATTTTCAACCAGCAGTTCAATACACTAATCAGAGCTGGGCTGCCCATCCT
>DATLWP010000006.1:0-1973 GCA_035576265.1 Candidatus Polarisedimenticolia bacterium | reverse complement strand
GGACGCTACGGACGGCCGATTCCGGTGGCTTGGCGCTCAGCAACGATCTTGCGCGCGCTGGCGTAGAGCGCCTTCGCCGGAGGAATCGATTCGACGGCCTTCTGAAGCTGCGGGTCGTTTTCGAGGGCGACCTTATAGCCCTGGTTGAGGCCGAAAACGGTGGTGAATACCTCGCGTTTGATCTCCCATTTGAGCCAGGGGAGATCCTGCTGGATCTGCTCCTCGGTGAACGAGACGTTCTGCTGGGTGAGGAACTTGCGCAACTGCGCGAGCACCGTGTCGTCGACCGTGAAATCCTTGCTGATGTCGGGGCGTTCGCCGAGATAGAAGCGCACGAAGTCGCCGACGCCCTGCGGTTGCCGCGACGGGTAAAAGACACCGCGGCGCTGTAGCAGCTCCTCAAAGTCGTCCGGTTTCGTCGCGGGAACGGTCACATCGGGCGTAATGCCGCCGCCGCCGTACACGGGACGTCCGGTATCGGTAAGCTTCACCTCGGGAGCGGTAGGCGGCTTCGGATTGTAGTGATAGTCATAGAGGGTTTGATTCTTGTAGTCGCGCTGGATGAGGCGACCGCTCGGAGTGTAATAGCGCGCGGTGGTGAGCAGCAGTCCGGTATTCTGGCTTAGCGGGAATTGCGTCTGCACCAGGCCCTTTCCGAAGGTTGTCTCGCCCACGATCAGTCCGCGATCGTGGTCCTGGATCGCGCCGGAGACGATTTCCGAGGCCGAGGCGCTCTGGCCGTTGACGAGCACGACCAGAGGAACTTCGATGCCGCGGTTGCCGCGCACAGCATAATAGGGGCGCTCGGGAGACGAGCGGCCGCGATGCGAGACCACGAGTTCGTTCTTGTCGAGGAACATGCCGGCCATACCGACGGCCTGATTCAGCAGCCCACCGCCGTTGTTTCGCAGATCGATGATTAGACCGTCGAGCTTGGTCACATCGAGATCTTTCAATGCCGCGGACAGGTCGGCATCGGTAGTCTCATTGAAGGTTGAAACGCGAATGTACCCGATTCCGGGCTTTACCATGGTCGAAAACTCGACCGCGGGCCGCGAGATTTCGTCGCGCACCACGGTCACTTCGATGGGCTTGTCCCAGCCTTCGCGTCCGAGCGAAATATGAACGGGCGTGCCCTTGGCGCCCTTGAGCATGTCGGCAACCGCGGTGGTCGTGAGGCCCGTGCACGCCTTGCCGTCGACCTTGAGGATGATGTCACCCGGGCGGATTCCCGCTTTATACGCGGGCGAGTTCACAAAAGGAGCCTGCACCACGGTGTTGTTCTCTCGCTGGGCGACTACCATTCCCACGCCGTAATATTTGCCCTCTTGCTCCTCGCGAAAGAGGGCGTACTGCTTGGGATCGAAGAAGTTCGAGTGGGGATCGAGGACGTGCAGCATGCCGGGGATGGCGCCATCGTATATCGCTTTGTCCGCGTCCACCGGGTCGGCATAGTTGTGCTGGACCACGGCCAGCACGCGGGTGAAGGTCTTCACGGAGTCCTGCAGATCGTCTGATCCGGCGGCGGTCGCGCTCACCGAAGCCCCGAAGTGGCCGCCGAGCAGCGCCGAAACCACCAAAACCAGCGCGAGAAGAACGATCCCCCGCGCGGACTTTGGGGACTCCCGTTCCGAACGATTGGACTGCGTAGACCGAAACGGTTTCATGCGCCTTCTCTCGAACCTCCGGACTTTGAGTATAGCACACTACTTTCGGGCGTTTGACACGCTTGCGGCGCTCTTCTATCATGAAAAAATGGCAGAGAGAGGCCGGCCGCAGAGCGCGCCATGCTTAGCATCCCTCATCTAATCGTCATTTTTATCGTCGCACTGGTTATCTTCGGTCCCGAAAAGATTCCGGAACTCGCGCGGAATCTTGGGAAAGTGATGGCCGAGTTCCGGCGCGCCACGGGCGACCTGCGGAATACGTTTGAGACGCATCTGCGCGACCTAGAGCGCGAAGCGGACGAGCAC
>DATLWP010000005.1:0-1737 GCA_035576265.1 Candidatus Polarisedimenticolia bacterium | reverse complement strand
GCGAAACAGCGGCTCATGCGTCCTGGGCGTGCAGGCGGCGACCACCACGCGGTTGAGCCCTTTGGCCCGGATCGTCTCCGATATTTTCATGGCGGTATCGGCGGCGCATGCGAAAGTGCTCTCTTCGGCGTGGACGACGTTTTTCAAACTGCAGGCATACTGGACGACCGAGGGAACGTCTACGACCCTGCCGATGTTGGCGCCGCAACGGCAGACGAAGACCCCTACCTTCGGTTCATCCGTCGAGAAATCCTGTTCTGCGGGATAGATCCTGTCTCTGTCCAACCTGCCGCGCCGGTGTGCGAGGAGTTGACTACAAAGGGCGTCGGCGCCGCTGGCGGTCACAACCGACTCGGGAATATCCGTGGGCCCCTGGAAGGCGCCGCTGACAAAGATTCCGGCGCGGGAGGTTTCAATCGGATTTTTGGGATTCGTTTTACAGAATCCGTGAGAGTTGAGGTCGATGCCGAACTTGGTTGCCAAATTCCGCGCGTCGGCCGGAGGATTCAATCCAACGGCTAACACCACCAGATCGAATTCTTCCTCCTTGACCCCATCGCCGGTTGTGGAGTATCTGATCGTTACGTTTTTGCTTTCCGGGATCTCTCTGCCGACCGACACGTAGCTTCTGATGAAGCGAACCCCGGGAAGATTCTCCGCTCGCTGGTAGAATCGCTCGAAATCCTTGCCGTACGCCCGGATATCGTTGTGGAAGATCGTCGCCTGAATCTCGGCGTCATGGTCTTTGGCCAAGATCACCTGCTTCTGGGTATAGGTGCAGCAAACCGAGGAACAGTAGCTATTGCCTCCCTGCCTGACTTGCCTGGAGCCGACGCAGTGAATCCAGGCTATTTTATGCGGATGTTTGCCGTCGGAAGGGCGCTTGAGCACGCCTTCGTTCGGACCGGTGGCGCTCAACAGCCGCTCGAAGTCCAGGCTGGTGACTACGTTCTGCATCGCGCCGTAGCCATAGTCGCCCCTCAGCTTCGGGTCGAAGATCTCGAAGCCCGGCGAAAGAACGATCGCCCCCACCTTGATTTCCCACTTCTCTTCCTCTTGATCGAAATCGATCGCTTTGTGCTCGCAGACTCCCAGGCAAATGGTGCACTGCTCGCCTTGCAGATACAGGCAGGCGTCGGGGTCTATATAACTGATAAGGGGAACCGCCTGAGAAAAATAGATATGGACGGCCTTGTTGAACGACAGATCTTGATTATACGGGTCGGGGACCTTGACCGGGCAGTATTGCGCGCAGGTCGTACAGCCCGTGCACCTGTCCTCTCTAATGTATCGAGGCCTTTTGGTCAGGGTGACTTTGAAGTCTCCCGCTTTCCCCTCCACCCTGTCGACGTTGGTATGTGTCAGGAGCACGATGTTGGGATGTCTGCGGCATTCGAGAAACTTTGGCGACTCGATACACATGGAGCAGTCGTTGGTGGGAAAGGTCTTGTCGAGCTGGGCCATCTTGCCGCCGATGGCCGGCGCCTTGTCAACGAGGTAGACCTTGAAACCGGTGCTGGCAAGATCGAGCGCGGCTTGTATACCGCTGATCCCGCCGCCGACAACCAACACATCGCCGTAATTATCATCGGCGGGATTGTTGGCAGCGCTTCCTTGAACTGGTTCTATTTCCACTGCTCTCGTCCTTATGCTTTAGCGCTTCGACATGAAGCGCAGTTCAAAACGTTCAACACGTTCAAAAGGTTCAAGCCCCCACCTCTGTCCTCCCCCGCGTCG
>DATLWP010000004.1:0-15263 GCA_035576265.1 Candidatus Polarisedimenticolia bacterium | reverse complement strand
GAGCCGAAGGTTGCGCGGGGCGGGCCGGAGGCTGTGGCGGAGCGGGCCGAGCGGATGGTTGCGTTGGCGCGGGCCGAGCGGAAGGCTGAGCCGTGGGACGAGCCGGCTGCTCATAGCCGCGGTAACGATCGAGCCGCGGGTTGCCGGTGTCGATGTTGCGCTGAATGGTCTGGTTGTTGATGCGCGGATTGGGCCTGTAGACGTTCCTACTGCGGGCGCGATTGTCAAAATTTACGTCACGATGCACGCTGTTATAGCGGTTGAGGTTGTAGTAGTTCACGTTGCGGCGGACGATTTCTCGGTTGACGTAAACATTCGTGTAGCGCGGGTTGACGTACACATTGGTAATCCGGATATGCGGGCGGTAACGCTCGATCCATCCCCTGCCGCGCCACCCGGTGTAGAAGACGCGATGATGCGACCAATCGCAGTCATAGTTCAACCAAGCGCCGATAAGAAATCCGACAGTAAAGGCGACAAATACGGGGCCCCAACCGGGCCAGCGTCTGTAGTAGACGATATAGGGATCGTAGACCGGGACGTAAATGTAGGGTGGCTGCCAGGGCCAAATGTAGATGAGACCCGCTTCCACAACCACGCGCTGCTGTGGCGTCGTGATTAAGTTGCCTTGCGCCTGAGCCATCGCACGCAGGCGCTGGACGGAAGTCATTACGTCGGTAGACTGGTTCACATAGGCCTGGCCTACGGCGATGGTCCAATCGAGTTTGTCGGCCATCATGTAGAGAACGGTCGGGTAGTGGGCGACCGCTTTCACGCTGACGTCCCAGGGCTGGACGTCGATCCCGCTTTGCCCGTAGGCGCGCACGTAACGGGCGGCCTCGTCTACCTGATCCGCAAACGTTGCGGCTAGAAGGACCTGCGCGAGCAGCGGATCCGGGTAAAGGGCAATCGGTGCGAGCAGGTTGTCGAGTTGGTCGGGCGAGTAGAGTTCATAATACGAATCTTCCTGAGGCACGGCGACAGCCCGAGGAGTAGCGCCGACGGTCGAGGCGCCTTCGAGCAGCGGCGCGTTGATCAGACCGAAAGCAAGCACGACAGCCAAGGCTTTTCGCATGAGGAATTGTCTCCTTTGGGCGTTCGTCCCTTCGAGTTATGCGGGTGATGGACGGATAGCGGCCGTCCCTGGCTCAAAGCGAATCACGCAAAGCGTCTCAGGCCCCGATTTCACACTCCGCAGCGGCTTCTTTCCGGCCCGCTGTGTCACAGTGCGGTCCACAAATGAGCGGAGGCCCTACACTGGCCTCCTACGAAGCAACACTTTGCTCCAATGCGCGGAATAGTCAGTGAGCCTCGTCACAGCGATGTGTGACCACGTTCACGGTCGAAAGGTGCGGGGCACGTGGACGGTCTGACTGATTTGTCCAGAGCGCAGGAAATGGGAAGTTTAGGGTTGATCGACGTCGGTTAAGCGGTGGCTGCGGCGACGTTGCCGATTGCGAGGCTAACGCGGGGGGTTGGCGAGCGGGTTGCGACACACGATCTTTCAAGTGTGATCCGGGAGTTCGCGTCCGAGCAACTCCGGCGCGCCGGGGGGCGACACGGGCTGAGCTATTCCGCCGAGAAAGCGAGCAGCACGTTGCCGGGCATGCCGTTGCCCGTGCCCACATAACCGGAGCCCACGTAGAGGATGCCACCCACGACGACGGGCCCGGGCGCGCCGAGCGACCCGCCCTTCGCCGGCACGCCGTTAACAGTCGTATATTCGCGGGCCGTATTGAACTCCCAGAGAGCGCGGCCATCGGCAGTGGAGAGCGCGTGCAGGACTCCGTCCCAACCACCCGAAAAGACGACGCCGGGTAGAGTGGTCACGGCGGCATCCTGTCCGCGGCGCGGGCGCCCGCCCGATGGAGAGGATCCGGCGAGCGGTTCGAGCGGCGCGAACCATACGCGCTTGCCGTCCGCCAAGCGGAGTGCGGCAACACCGCCGGATCTCAGTGGGTAGTAAACGTTTTGCGCGTCGGCGGCACCACCCCACATTATTTGAATGGGTCCTCCGCCCGGCCCTGCTACCGCCTTCGGGTCTGCAAGATTCGCTTTCCATACAAGCGCGCCCTTTCGATCGGGATCGACCGCGACAACGCCTCCGCCTTTGTGTGCCGCGACCAGGATCCGCTTGCCGTTAGGCAGCGTCCGCAAGATGGGAGAGTTCGCGAAATCCCAGTCGGGCCCCACAACTTTCGGACACTGGTCGCCTTTGGGACCGTTGCCTGCACAACCCGCGGGAGAAGCGTCGTTCTCGACAGCCTGGTAAACCCACAGCACTTTGCCGGTCGCGAGGTCGAGGGCCATGATCGCGTCGGAAGTTTCCGCCGCGGGCTCCGTGAAAGCGTTTCCGGTGGCAACGTAAATGGCGTGACGTTTTGGATCGATTGTCGGCGTCGTCCAGATGGAAGCGCCCGCCGGCGCCCAAAGTTGCGTTCCGAGAGAATTCTTTTTCGTCGGCTTTGGCTCGTCCGGAATCGTGTAGGTTTTCCAGATCAGCTTTCCGGTGTTTGCATCGAGAGCGGAAAGGCTGCCGCGGTAGGTGCAACATGGATAGTGCGGGTCTCCCGATACGATTTCCTCCGAGCCCGCCACGCCCACGTACAGACGACCGCCATAAAGCACAGTTGCGCCGGTGATGTGGGCGAGCTGGCGGGGCTCCACGTTTACCTTCCAGAGGAGGTCGCCGCTGCGCGCGTCGACGGCGTAGACGTTTGCTTTCTTGTCTCCAAAGTAGGCGGCATATCTTGCGCTGCCTTTGCCGCGCACCGGACCGACGACGACGGCGGTGCGGACCTGCGCTTCCGCGGGGAACGACCAATAAACACATCCCGTCTCGGCATTTAACGAGTAAACAAACCCGTTGTCGTCGCCCAGAAACACGCGGTTGTCCACGATCGCCGGCTGGCCCAACGTTTCCGCGCCGCTGGGAAAACCGAAGGCCCATTTCAGTTTCAAGCGGGGCACCTGACTCGCGGGCAGTCCTGCGCTCTTGGCCGGCTGAAAGCGAGTATTGCTGAGACCGTTGCCCCACCCGTTCCAAGAGACGCCGGCGGAGAGATCGCCCATGGCGGGATTGGAGGCACAGTGATGCGTCATGTTCTTCGCGTCTCCTGCGTCGGCACTGCCCAAGGGACGGCCGCCGAAAAATTCCGCGACCACTCGCTTGTCTTCATTCGTCAGGTCTTTCGCCTGCTGGACCATGACTCCAGTGGTGAGAGCCGCGTAGATTGCTTCGGGCGTCATCTGGCCGAGCGTTTCCGTGCTCGGGGCACTTGTCTCTCTGGAGGCATTCTCGTCGGCGGCCGCCATGACGTTCTGGTGGCAGCTGGCACAGTGGCGGTTGAACACCGCTTGGGCCGCAATTCTCGCGAGCGGGCCGACCAGGGGAGGTTGGGGGCGTTGCGCCTGCCGCGGGCGCGCCAGCAAAGTTCCGGACGGGAACAAGAGCGCCGCTGCACACGAGAGCCAGATGAATTTTCGCCCGAGATAGCTGACTCGAAAGACCCGCTCGAAGGATTTCGAAATATCACTGCCTCTTTGACCAATCACCATGTCGGTCTGCTCCGATCGCGTAAAAGCGAACTGCTTCCCGCATCCCACTGGACCGTGGTCCGCATCGCAGAATCGCGGCCTGCCCAAAAATCTGTGCGGGCCCTGAAATCGATCCCCAAAATCGCAGGGCATAGGATGTAGCACGAGAAAGACCAGTTTTAAAGAGTTCTTCAATACTTGGGCCCGCATGTGTGTTGGTTTCTTGCGCGGCTATTTTTGTGAGAGACTCGGGCCACTTGCGGGTATCATAGTAGGCGGACTTTCCGGGGCCACTGCGTGGAGTACGGGGCGCAGGGGCTGGAAGTGATAGCCGAGCACTTTGCCAAAGATAAGGCACCAAGCCGAGCGAACAAGTGCGGGCAGCACTGAAGCTGATCGATCGCGGCTTTCTCCAAGCCGCGACGCTTCCGGGGCCGCAAAACCTCCTTTGCCACCACTGACCGTTCCCATGAGACAGGCTCCCCCTCGAGACACCGGGGGACCGCAGACGGAACCCTGGTTCTGGGTGACGCTGACCCTTTCGAGCATGACCATCGTTGCCGTGGTCTGGGCCGTTTGGGAATTGATCGAGGCGCATTTTTTTCGCAATCTCGATTACCGCACGATGCATTACCTGTACGTCACGCGGGGAATGGCATCGTCACTGCTTCTGGCTTTTTGGGCGGCCTGGTACGTGCTGCGGCAACGGAGAGCGAGCGAGCAGCAGCTGCATCAATCTCGCGAGCACTATCGCAGCTTGCTAGAGGCCTCTCCCGGTGCAGTTGCCCTCTACGATTCCGCACTCGTGGTGATTGAATGGAATGCGGCAGCCGAGCGGTTGTACGGCTACACGAAATCGGAAGCCTTGCAGCGGCGCTTGGCTACCGTGCCGGCCGAGAAGGCGGAGGAGCTGCACGCCTGTATGGATCAGGTTCGCCAGGGGAACGGCATCGTGGAGATCGAAACACTACGCCAGCACAAGGACGGTTCCAACCTCGATGTCCAACTCAGCCTACTGCCCTTTCACGCGCTCTCCGGTCAAAGCTATTTTCTAGAAGTGACGGATGACATTCGCGAGCGTGTGCGGCTCCGCCAAGCGCTGCTGCAGTTCGAGAAATTGACGACCATGGGTGAGATGGCGGCGGGTACGGCTCATCATCTCAATACCCCGCTGGCGGCGATGTTGCTTCGGGTCCAGATGATGCGAGAAAACGCGGACGGAAGCTCCCCGAAAGAGCTGGAGCAGCTCGAGGCCAGCATCAAATTCTGCCAGCAATTCGTGCGCCGACTTCTGGATTTCAGCCGGCGGCCCCAATCGGTCAAGCAACCGGAGCCGCTGGAGAGCACCGTCGAGTCGGTCATCAACTTCCTTTCTCCGCAGCTGCTGGCGAAACGCGCCCGGCTTACGCTGAGCCTGGCGAAGGCCAATGGCGACAAGGTGCTCGCGGACCGGAATCAGGTGGAGGCGCTTTTCATTATTTTGCTCAGCAACGCTTTGGATGCCGTCGCGAACGACGGGAATATCACGATCAGCTCCCGCCGTGCCGGTTCGGAGCGCATCGAGGTGGCAATCCGAGACGACGGGTGCGGGATCGATCCGCAGGACATGGCCCGCATCTTCCAGCCGTTCTTCAGCACGAAGCCACCCGGAAAAGGAACCGGCCTGGGGCTGGCGCTGGCCAGCAGCATCGTGGAGGAACATGGCGGTTCCATGCACCTCGAAAGCGCACCGGGAGCCGGCACAACGGTCTACGTGGAACTTCCGATCTGGCGAGGAACTCCGGCCAACAACGGGGAACACGCGTGAAAAGCAGCCGTCAGCCCCCCACCATTCTGGTAGTCGACGACGACGCAGGTCTCGCCAACACGCTGAAAGATTTCCTTGTCGGTGAGGGCTACTCTGTCGAGGTAGCGTTGTCCGGCGACGAAGCGCTATCCATCCAAGGGAACACTCCAGGCATCAGTCTGGCCTTGGTAGATTTGATGATGCCGTTCACCGACGGGCTGACCTTGATGGCGCAGTTGCGACAACGCAATCCCGACTTGGCTGTGGTGATTATGACCGGATTCGGAACGATCGAGACGGCGGTCGAAGCCATCAAGCGCGGCGCCGAGGACTACCTCACCAAGCCCTTTGACCAAGAGGCGATCCGCAAGAAGATCGGCCGGCTAATGGAGGTCTTCGAACTGCGTGACCGCGTAGCGCAGCTCGAGTCGAACCTCGACAAGTACGCGCACTCGTTCGAGGCGCTGATCCATATCTCTCCGATGATGCAGCGCATAGTCGAACAAGCGCGCACGGCAGCGGAGACGGACGCGTCGATCCTGCTAATCGGAGAAACAGGCACCGGCAAGGAAATGCTGGCTCGCGCCATTCACGGCGCCAGCCGGCGATCTTCCTCGCCGTTCGCCCCGCTCAACTGCGGCGCTCTGCCTCGCGAGCTGGTCGAAAGCGAACTGTTCGGGTTCCGCCGCGGCGCCTTTACGGGAGCTTACAGCGACGCGGCAGGGCTGTTCGCCTCGGCGAACGGCGGCACCGTCTTCCTGGATGAGATCGGGGAAATGCCGAAGGACATTCAGGTGAAATTGCTGCGCGTGCTGCAGGAAAGGGAGCTGCGCCCGGTCGGCAGCCCGCGGGCAATACCCGTCGATGTTCGCATCATCGCGGCAACGAACCGGCCTCTAGCCGTGCTGCGAAGCGAGTACTTGCGAGACGACTTCTATTTTCGCATCGCCACGGTCACCATCGAGGTGCCCCCGCTGCGCAATCGGCCGGAGGACCTTCTCGCGCTCGTGCGACACTTCACCCGGTCGCTGACAGAGCGCTACGAACGTGAGATCACTTTGAGCCGGTCGGCGCTGGAATTGCTGTTGCATTATAGCTTTCCGGGGAACATTCGCGAATTGATGAACATGCTGGAGAGTCTGGCCGCATTGTCGCGCGAGGATCCACAAGTGGTGACGGACCGGGATCTGCGACCGTTACTCGAGAATGGCCAAGGGGAATCGACGTCCGTCAGCGGCGTGGAGCAGAATTTATCTTTGGAACAGTGGGAGCGCGTGGTCATCGAACGCGCCCTCAGACAGTGCAAGGGAAATCGCACGCACGCCGCGTCGTTGCTGGGCATCTCCCGGGACACTCTCTATCGGAAGATGAGAGAATTCAAAGTGACCGTCTAACAGTTGCGGCGAGCCGCGTTTCCACCAACGCCGACAGGATTCTTGGCTTCGTAGATCTCCTCCTTCCTCTTCCTTCCGTAAGACGTTCCTTTTGGGTTGAAGAAAGGCTACAGCCCACGGTGGAATTCTGGCGATAGGGGGCGACGGCGGAGCGGTTTCGTTTTGACCCTGTCCGATTTTTCGGCATTGACTGATTTCCTGACAATGGATTCACCGCGGAAACGTTTTGAGTAGGAGTTGCGCAATGTGCTTGCCCGCCGTAGTTGTCTCCAATAGAGGTAGATAGCGTCATTTAGAGTGCCCACAGCGGATTCCGCACGTGCTCTGTATTTGGCACAGGACATGCACTGCAAGCAAGCGTTCAGTTGCACGGTGCGGATGCTTGGGGTAGGTGTGGCTAACAATTTTCGATCGGCCATCGGTCTGATATTCAGAAGCCAAGAATTCTTGGAATTGTCGTAGTTCCAAGTGCCTAGACAAGGAGAAGGCATGCAGAGACCCCTGTGGAAGATGGGAGCACAACGATTCGGCTTGAGCGTGTTGGTTGCCGTGCTGTTTGCGGTGATGTGGGCACCGATGTCGCAAGCCGCCAGCGCTCAAGAAGGCAAAAAGGTCTACGAGGACAAATGCGCCAAGTGCCACGGCGACGATGGAAGCGGAAACACCGTTATCGGGAAAGCGGTGAAAGCGGCAGACCTTCGCTCGGCTGACGCCAACAAGAAGACGGATGCCGAGCTCTACACGCAGATAGAGAACGGCAAAGGAAACATGCCCCCCTTTGGAAGCGCGCTCGATAAGGAGCAGATCAACGATCTGATCGCGTACGTCCGGGCATTTAGCAAGGGCCACGCCGCAGGCAAAAAAGCGCACTGAAACACTGGTGTCGATTGGACCAGCCATGAACAACGCGCAGGACAAGAAAACTCGCGGCTCGTCGAATGGAAGCGAAGGAATTTCTGCCTCGTGGTGGCGCCGAGGCTGGCTAGTGTTCGTTCTGGTCGTGGTCGGCTTGGGCGCCTTAGGAACGCTCTGGAGTAGCGTAGCCGAAGGAATCCTGGACGCCCGGGATTCTTCTTCCGCAGCCGGGGCACCTGTTTCTTCCGCACCGGGGAAAGTCTCTCCGGCATTTACTACCGCCCGACGAACATTCTACAGCGCCGTGGAGGAGTACTTCGGCATTCAAGGCACGCCGGTACAGCCGGTACAGTTCAATCACAGTATCCACATCAAGAATGGCTTGCAGTGCGACGGCTGCCACACTGGCGTGACCCAAGGGCCCGACGCTGGCATTCCCAGCGTCAGCTTCTGCATGGCATGCCATCAGGCCATCGCGACGGATAAGCCGGAAATCAAGAAACTCACCGCTTATGCCGCAAAAGGGCAGGAACCTCCCTGGCAACCGGTGTTCTGGTTCTATCCCGCAGTCCACGTGCACTTCCAGCACGCTCCGCACATCCGCAATGGAATCGCGTGCGAGGAATGCCACGGAGACCTATCCAAGGAGACGGTGGCGGTGAGGTCGAAGGACCTATCGATGCAGTTCTGCCTCACCTGCCACAAGGCGAAGGGAGCCTCCGTGGACTGCGTGACGTGCCACTACTAACGGCCGGTCGAACGCGGGGCGGGCGGTCTGGGCGCTGCGCGCGAACGAATAGAGGAGCTGGGAAACGATGAAACGTAGAACGTTCCTGAAACTTTCGGCAGTAGGGGGTGCAGGCAGCGCGCTGGCGGGCTGCAGCAACCAGGCCGTTCAGCTGATTCGGTTCATCCCAGACGAGACATTGATCCCGGGCGTGGCCACATGGAAGCCTGGCGTCTGCACGCAGTGTTCCGCAGGCTGCGGGTTGCAGGTCCGCGTGATGGCGGGTGATGCCGAGGTCGTTCGAAAGGGCCAATCGGGCATCATGAGAATGGGGCTGGCGAAGAAGCTGGCCGGCAATCCGGACCACCCCGTAAACCACGGCAAGTTGTGCGTACGAGGCGAGGCTGGGTTGCAGGTCGCCTACAACCCCGACCGCATCCGGCACCCTCTGAAGCGTGCCGGGCAGCGCGGGTCGGGGCAGTTCACGCAAATCAGCTGGGACGAAGCGATGCAGGAGCTTTTGACGCACGTCCAGCCGCTATCCGCTCCGCATGCCACTCAGTCGCTCGCTTTTCTTACACGCCCGCTCGGTGGCCAGCGCGGTGTGGTGGTCAGCCGATTCCTCTCGGGCTTTGACGAAGCGCGGCTCGTTCCGTTCGAGTTGTTCGACGACACGGTATTGCGGACGGCGAATCGGCTCAGCTTCGGATACGATCAATTGCCGACCTTCGACCTGGCACACTCCAGTTATGTGATTTCCTTCGGAGCGGACTACCTCGGGACATGGAATTCACCCGTGGCGCAGAACGTCGCTTACGGAACGCTGCGCCAGAATCGCTCTGGTATTCGCGGAAAGTTTGTTCAGGTCGAATCCCGCATGTCTCAGACCGGAGCCAATGCGGACGAGTGGGTGGCGGCGCATCCGGGCACGGAGGGCGTCCTGGCCCTGGCGATCGCCCATGTCATCTTGAAGGAGCATCTCGGGCGCGCAGAAGCCGCCGGCACGGCCGGGACGCGGATCGACGGGTGGCGCGAAGGCCTTCCGGAACACTCTCCCGATGCAATCGCGTGGAAGACAGGAGTACCTCCCGAAACGATCACGAGATTGGCGCGCGAGATGGCCGCACAATCACCCGCTGTGGCCGTGGTGGGCGGCGCGCCGCTGGCACATACCAACGGATTGTTTACGGCCCTCGCGGTCAACGCTCTCAACGGGCTTTTGGGCAGCGTCGGAAAGCCAGGCGGACTTCAGTTCACACCGCGAGTGCCGGCGCCGAACTTCGGATCGGCTCACGAAGTTACTGGGGCAGGCAAGGCCGATTCGGTCCGCACGCTCGCGCAACAGATTCTCTCCGGCCAGCCGCGACCGATCGATGCGCTCCTTCTCTTCGACGCGAATCCGGTATTCGCCACGCCGCCGGCATGGCAGGTGAAGGAGGCACTCGAAAAGGTTCCCTTCATCGCGAGCTTCGGCAGTTTTGTCGACGAGACGAGCACGCTCGCAGACCTGATTCTCCCCGATCACTCGTATCTCGAGTCGTGGATCGACGAGGTTCCGGAGTCGGGAACAACGGAGGCGGTGATTAGCGTGGCTCCACCTGTCATGCAACCGCTCCACGACACACGCGCGCTACCGGACGTTTTGCTCGATCTCGCACATCGCCTGGGCGGCCGAACGGGCCAGGCCCTGCCGTGGAAGAGTTACGAAGAAATGTTGCAAGCGGCGCTGACACCACTTGTGCATCGCCCTGGCTCGATCAGCGCGAAGGACGCTGATGAGTTCTGGAAGAAGATCCAGGAACAAGGCGGGTGGTGGAGCACCGGGGCAAGCGCGGCACCGACAAGATCGCCAGCAGAGCCCTCCCAACCGGTGAAAAGCCAAGAGCCGCAGTTCGTCGGACCGGCGGCGGAGTATCCCTTCTATTTCCTGCCGTACGCTACGCAACAGTTTTTCGACGGGCGGCACGCGAATCTACCCTGGATGCAGGAGATGCCGGAGGTTCTGTCAACCGGGATGTGGGGAACCTGGGTGGAAATCAATCCGCGCACGGCGGCGACGCTGCAAATTGAACAGGGCGATCTGCTGGAGGTTGCCTCCCCGAACGGGAGGGTTCGTGCCCCGGCTTTGTTGTCGCCGGGCATCGCGCCGGACGTCATCGCCATGCCGGTCGGGCAAGGGCATGAAGACTACGGGCGGTACGCCAGTAACCGAGGCGTGAACCCCATCACAATTCTTGCGCCGCAACTGGAGCCCGCCACAGGTTCGCTGGCGTGGGCAGGGACACGGGTGAATATCACAAAGGCTGGGAAAGGCGAGCTGATACTTTTGACGGGCGGACCCACGCAGTGGGGCGAGGAACAGGTGACCCGGTGATCGCAGGCCGAATGCGAAGGGCGACTAGGAGGAAGGCTCATGGCGCATAGATGGGGAATGGTGATCGACCTTGATCGCTGTACAGGCTGCGAGGCGTGTGTAGCGGCGTGTCACGCTGAAAACAACATCGCCACGGTCAGCGACGAACAAGCCGCCAAGGGCCGAACGATGCACTGGATTCACGTGGAAAGATACTGGGAGGGAGAGTATCCAAACATCCGGGCACGGTTCCAGCCAGTTCTTTGCCAGCAGTGCGATGCGGCACCGTGCGAGCCCGTTTGTCCCACATACGCCAGCTATCACAACCCGGATGGCCTCAACGCTCAGGTTTATAACCGGTGCATCGGTACTCGCTATTGTGCCAACGCCTGCCCCTACATAGCCCGCTACTTCAACTGGTTCAATCCCGTGTGGGACGAACCACTCCAGCTTCAGTTCAATCCGGACGTTTCGCTCCGCGAGGCTGGAGTGATGGAGAAGTGCACGTTCTGCAACCAGCGCATCCTCGCGGCGGAGATTCAAGCCAAGGCAGAGCACCGCGAGATCCAGGACGGAGAAGTCAAACCGGCTTGCGTGCAGTCGTGCCCAACGACCGCGATGGTTTTTGGAGATCTGGACAATCCGAACAGTCAGGTTTCGCGTTTGTCGCGTAGCGTCCGAGCTACCGTCCTGCTGGCTGAAGTAGGCACGCTTCCGAAGGTCACCTATCTCGAAAGAGAGTCCTCGCATGGCAACGAATAGCGTCGCGCAGACGAATGTAATTGACCCGCAGCCCGAGCAGATCCGGCGGGATCTCCTGTGGCCCCTGTTCCATACGTCGAAGCGATTCTACGTACTCGTGGTTGTCCTGATCGCCTTCGGCATCCCCGGCGTCTTCGCCTACGCCTTTCAGATGTCCAGGGGCATGGGAGTGGCAGGAATCACCCGCCCGGTTTTTTGGGGCTTCTATATAACGAACTTCGTTTTCTGGATCGGCATCAGTCATGCGGGCACGCTGATTTCGGCCATCCTGCGCCTGGTCAATGCCGGCTGGAGGCGCCCCGTGACTCGTTGCGCCGAGGCGATTACGGTCTTCGCTTTGGCGATCGGCGCTCAGTACCCGATCATCCACTTGGGACGCTCCTGGTTGTTCTTCTGGCTGATGCCCTATCCGAGCGAACGAGGCATCTGGCCAAACTTTCGCTCTCCGCTCGTTTGGGACTTCTTTGCGATCAGCACGTACATCACGGGCAGCCTGACATTCCTTCTTCTGCCCATCATCCCGGATTGGGCCATGGTGCGGGATCGAGCGACAGGTTTGCGAAAGCGCATCTACACGTACCTGTCCCTGGGTTGGCGAGGGACTCCGCAGGAATGGCACCGGCTGGAGGTTGCGATGCGCGTCATGGCCGTGGTCATCCTTCCGGTAGCCGTTTCCGTGCACACGATTGTGTCCTGGGACTTCGCGATGGCACCCGTTCCCATGTGGCACTCCACCGTTTTCGGCCCGTACTTCGTTGCGGGAGCAATCTTCAGCGGGATCGCCGCCCTGATTATTGCCATGGCCTTGCTGCGCAAGGCGCTACATCTTGAACAGTATTTGAAACCATTTCACTTCGACAATCTCGGCAAGCTGCTGCTGGTGATGAGCCTTCTGTGGATCTACTTCATCTTTGCAGAACGGCTCACCGTCTGGTACGGCAATCAACCCTCGGAAATGGCTGCTTTCTGGGCCATGCAGCGAGGAAAATTCGCTTTGCTGTTCTGGACGATGGTCTTTTGCAACTTCCTGATTCCGTTCCCGATTCTCGCCATCAAGAAGCTGCGAACCATAACCGGAACCGTGATCGCTTCTTCGACCATCGTTGCCGGAATGTGGCTGGAGCGCTTCTTGATTGTCGTTCCTCCCCTCGAGCGCAAATACCTCCCCTTTGACTGGGGAACCTATCACCCATCTTGGGCCGAAATCACGATTACGGTCGGCACCTTGATGGGCATGATTCTCTTGTACGTTCTATTCGCAAAGTTCGTTCCGATGATCTCGATTTGGGAGTTGAAAGGCGGGCCACACAAGAAGCCAGCTGTGAATGAAGCGCAGGCTGCAGTAAGATCGGCGGCAATACCTTTGGACAACACTTTGCCCTCTACCAATAGTTGAGGACGGGTTCTATGAACGCTATATACGGACTTTTTCCCGATTCAAACTCCGCGCGACGAGCGGTCGCAGCTCTCCGTGCGGAGAGTTCTCGCCTTCGCATCAAGCCCAAGGCAATCGAAATTATTTCTTGCGAACCCCTCGAAGAGGAAGGTTTCGGCTGGGAGGAGCAGCGAAGCTTGATGCCCTACCTAGCGCCGCTGGGCGCGCTTCTCGGGGGTTCGGGAGGCTACGCGCTTGCTGCGTTTACCCAGCGCGTCTATCCTCTGCCAACGGGCGGCATGCCTATTGTAGCCATGTGGCCCACGGGGATCATCATGTATGAGCTGACGATGCTGGGCGCTATCCTTACCACGATCGTCGCGTTCCTCGTCAGTGTGCGGCTGCCGAGTTACAAGAAGCGCCTCTACGATCCGGAAGTGACAAACGGCATGATTCTGGTAGGTGTCGCCGATCCCGACCGTGATTGCAGTGGCGAGATCGGACAGCGTCTGCAGCAAGAGGGCGCAGCTCAGGTGAAGGAATTTTCAAGCGAATAGTCATAGGTAGGACCTGCCTTGTTTAGGGAGGAGCGGTTTTCGCCAAGTGCTTAACAGCCAGTCTCAATCGACGGGTTGCTCGGGCCATCTTAGGGGGTCTGCGTCACGCCTCCCAACACCAGGATCGAGCCCTCCAGTGCCCTCGGCGCTCGCGCAGGCTGTCGCTTGTCATGCGATGAGCGGCAGTGAGGGTTCAAGCGCTTCAGCTATCGGAGTGCAGCAAAGGAGAAGGAGGAGTATATGAGAATCCCACGCCAGATCTTAACCTGGGTAATCGCGGCTGCATCAGCCCTACTCCTCTTGATTGGAATCCTGGTATGGCGCGGACGAGGCGTCACTAACCAGTGGAATACGTTCTTGGTCGGCGACCCTCGCGCCGGCGCTCAAACCTTCCAGCAAAAGGGCTGCGGCCAGTGTCATGCCATTCTTGGCGTCGGGCCTAAGATAGGTCCCGATCTCGGTTTGCGTGGAGCTGCAGGCTCTAACATGAACGACCTCGCGACGCAGATGTGGAATCACGCGCCGCGGATGTGGGAACGAATCAAGAGCAGCGGAGTGCCCTATCCGCAGTTTAGCGCCGAAGATATGGCTAATCTGTTTGCCTACCTTTACGTTACTTGCTACGACGACGAATCGGGAAATGTGGCCCGCGGACAGACTCTGTTCAGTCAGAAGGGGTGCATCCGGTGCCACTCCATCGGTGGCGTGGGAGGTCATGTCGGGCCGGACCTGAGGGACATAGGCCCGGTAGCCACTCCAATCTTCTGGGCGGAGACCATGTGGAACCACGCTCCGGCGATGGAGAGCCACATGCGCACGCTCAACATGTCGTGGCCGCAATTCGAGGGAGAGCAGATGAATGATCTGCTCGCCTATGTGCGCCAAGCGCGTGGCGGCTCGGAGCTGGAGTCCGAACTGCTTCCCGCCAATCCGAATCGGGGCTGGGAGCTGTTCCGCAAGAAAGGGTGCATCGACTGCCACGCGATCAGCGGCTCCGGTGGGAAGGTGGGCCCCGATTTAGGCTCAGGCCGCCCGCTGCCTCGCAACCTGACGCAGATGGCAGGCCGAATGTGGAACCACTCCCCTCAGATGTGGGCTGCCATGAGGGCCAAAGGCATCGAGCGTCCCGCTTTCGCGGGACAAGAGATGGCGGACATCATCTCCTTCCTTTACAGCGTACGTTCCTCGGAGCTTGGAGGCTCACCTGTGATCGGGAAGGAGCTGTTCAACGAGCGAAAGTGCAGCCACTGTCACGGGCCGGACGCACGCGGGGGCGAGGTCGGCCCCAACTTGAGGACGGGGGACAGAGTTTTCACCCCGGTGAGCTTTGCGCTGGCCCTTTGGTCCCATGGCCCTACCATGTACACGAAGGCACAGCAAATGGGTCTAGGCTGGCCCACGCTGAGCGAGGGCGACCTAGGCCACCTGCTGGCGTTCTTGAACAGCTCCTCAACAACGGAAAATAAATGACGCATCCCGATTCCGGACACCGGCGCTGCGCGCCAGACGGCAACCGTGCGCGACGGAATGAGAGAGCGGTTTGTTGGGCGCACAGCGCTCATTGTTTCGCGCCACACGGATATCTGACCAGTTTGCGCTTTAGAAGCATAAGGTCAGACGAGAAGACTTCGACCGGGACCTCATGCGGCATTCGGCATATACGCCGAATCCGCGCCGACGTTGCACGATACTCCTTCTTGGCTCTTCCTTCGCGTTGATCTAATCCGTCCCTTGCAATCAATTGTCGCCGTTCGTATAATCCCGGACAACGTGATGTGGGAAACGTGAGCGCGTTGTCATTTTTTGTCAACGCGTTATCTTCGCAAACTATGTGCGGCAGGTTGTGAGATTTATCCTGTTCGAGTGTGACTTTTGTCACAGCTAGGGCTTGTTCGGGTGCTTATAGTCCCGGCCAAG
>DATLWP010000003.1:0-2899 GCA_035576265.1 Candidatus Polarisedimenticolia bacterium | reverse complement strand
CGGCTGAAGCCAGCATCTGGTTATGCCATATTCCGGCACGAGTGAACTCGTGCCCTTTCGCAAGGACGCAAATTTTTTTGTTCGCTGATGGCTGAAAGCTGAGAGCTGAGGGCTACTGTGATGCGCTGGATATACAAAATTCCGCTTCGGTTCCGGTCGTTGCTTCACAAGAGGCGGGTCGAGCACGAACTCAACGAGGAAATGCGATTCCATCTTGAAAAGCTCATCGAGGAGAACGTCGCGAACGGCATGAGTGCGGAAGAAGCGCGCTACGCAGCCCTTCGTGAATTTGGAGGTATCGAGCAGATGAAAGAAGAATGCCGGGACAGTTGGGGCGTGCGCTTCATTAGCGAGCTTGTCCAGGACGTTCGTTTCGGATTTCGGATGCTGAGGAAGAACCTCGGCCTTACAGCCCTGGCCGTCTTTGCCCTGGCGATCGGAATCGGCGTCAACACTGCTGTGTTTACCGCTTTCAACGCTACGCTGCGCCCGATTCAGGCTACCGATCCCGGCCGCGTTGTGGCGGTTTACCGGTCGGCCGTGGGAGGCGAGCATAGGGGGGCGTTCAGCTACCCCCATTATCTTTACTTCCGTGACCACAACCGATCTTTCGCGGGTCTCTTCGCGGCTTCCGGTACCGAAGTGTCCATAAATGACATCGGCAGCGTGAGCGGCCGGGACGCACCAGCGGGAGGGGCGACGGCTTTGCTTGGCATCCGCTTCTTTCAGCAAATAGGCAGCACTGCAGAATTGGGGCGCGCCGCGATGGTCTCGGAGAATTACTTCTCGACGCTCGGCATCAATCCCGTGATGGGCCGCAGCTTCGCCGCGGGCGAATCCACACCCGTCGTCATGCTGAGTTACAACTTCTGGGCCCGCCGCTTTCAGTCCGACCCGAGCCTGGTTGGGAAATCGCTCAAATTGAATGGCAAACCCTTCACAGTGATTGGCATTACGCCCAAGGACTTCATCGGTACGTATCCAAACGCGCCATCCGTCTGGCTCCCCATCTCATCCTTTTCCCTGCTTGAGGCGGGACGTGACCCGCACCATAGCTCAAACGATCAGTGGTGCGAAATATATGGGCGCCTTAAGAGCAATGTGAGCAAAGACCAGGCCCAGGCCGAACTGACGGTGTTGGCAGACGAGTTTCGGCAGAGTTACCCACCAGGCCCGATAAACAACAAGCCCGTCACCTTGTCTGTCGAGCCCGCGATGCCGTACGGAGCCCATCCCAGCCGGGAAGCTATTATGATGCTCGCGGCTATGATGAGCGCCGTGGGCCTCGTCTTGTTGATCGCGTGCGCGAATGTGGCCGGCTTGCAGTTAGCACGGTCGAAGGCTCGGCGGAAGGAGATTGGGATGCGCCTCGCGCTGGGGGCCAGCCGGAGACGCCTCGTTCAGCAACTGCTGACGGAAGCGAGCCTCCTTGCCCTCATGGCGGGCGGCGCGGGCCTGCTTGCCTCCTGGTTTGCCGAACGTCTCCTGGAGACCTCGGTGGCGGCCGTGTTGCCTCCGGTGTGGGGATTCCTGGCGATCAATGTCAACCCTGACATTCGTGTATTTGCCTACACGCTTGCCGTTTCGTTCGTTACTGCGATTCTGTTCGGGCTTGCGCCTGCGCTCGAGGCTTCCAAGCCCAACCTAGTCTCCGTATGGAAAGAAGAGGGGGCGGATTTTGCGGGCAGATTGCGCGGGCAGCGCCTGCTCCACTCTTTCATTGCCGCTCAAGTGGCCATCTGCCTGGTGCTGCTGATTGCGGCCGGGCTCTTGGCGCGTGGGTCAGCGCGCGCGGTCAGGCTCAATCCCGGATTTGAAACCAAAAGGATTCTGGCGTTGTACTTTGAAGCACCGCCCGGCATCGGTTACGACGCCGCCAGAATGGCCACCATCGTCCGCCGGATGATCGAGCGATTCAAGACGGTGCCGGGGGTAACCGACGTGGCCGAAGGGCGCGTGCCGCTTGGCGGGGGATTGAGGACCGCCAGAGTCATCCTTGACCCTGCTGCCAGGCAGTCAAATGCTCCCGCCCCTGAGTTTTATTACAGCTATGTGTCCCCGAATTACTTTAAAACACTGAGCATACCGATTATTCGAGGGCGCACCTTTACCGACGCGGAGGCGCGGGCAAGCGCGCCGGTCACAGTCATCAGCGAGGCGACGGCCAAGAAGCTGTGGCAAGGGCAGGACCCGATTGGAAAGCGCTTCACTCTCGATGCCAGCCAGTCATTCCATGACCCCCAGAGAACTTTTCCGAGCGAGACCCTTCAGGTGATCGGCATCAGCGAGGACATGCACAGCACCTGGTTGAATGAAACCGATCCCAGCTTCCTGGCTATTCCGCTCCCTCCTGCTCAGTACGGCGACGTTATGATCCGGGCAGAGAACGATCCGACAGGGCTGAAGGACGAGGTGGGCAGACAAGCAAAGGAAGTCGACCCTAATGTCATCATTTACGCCGAGACGCTCGACGGACTGATGACGTTGAATCCCGGCTTTGTCATCTCCCGTGTCGCGGCGGTGTTCTCGACTATCATCGGGATCCTCGGCCTCCTGCTCGCTGCGGTGGGTATTTACGGCACGGTGAGCTACGCCGTCATCCAACGCACGCACGAGGTGGGTGTGCGTATGGCTCTAGGGGCCACCAAAAGGGAGGTTCTGGGACTGATCCTTCGCCAGAGTGCGAGGCCAGTGGTGATCGGCATGCTGGTGGGGCTTGCCGGATCCGTTGCTGTTTCGCGGCTGCTTTCGTCGCTCTTGTTCGGCATCAGCTCGCTCGATCCTCTCGCGTTCCTAGGAGTTTCCCTGTTTCTCTTGTCCGTCTCCCTCATAGCGTGCTATATCCCCGCGCGGCGGGCGGCGAAGGTGGATCCCATGGTGGCGCTGAGATACGAGTGAC
>DATLWP010000002.1:0-4411 GCA_035576265.1 Candidatus Polarisedimenticolia bacterium | reverse complement strand
GGCGATTGATCTATTCAAGCGGCCGATCTTCGCACTATCCTCCGCTGCGTCGCTGTGCGCCTTCATGGGTCAAGGGCTCGCTTTTGTGGTACTGCCCTTTTATTTCATTGACGGCCTGGGGTTTTCCCAGGTGATGGCGGGCCTCCTACTGACGCCGTGGCCGATCGCCGCCGGCGCCATGTCCCATTTCTCGGGACGCCTTGCGGACCGTTATGCAGTCAGGCTTCTTGGACCGGTCGGCATGTGTGGAATGACGGCGGGTCTGCTTCTGCTTGCATGGGCGCCGGCGCATCCCACGACGTTCCAAATCGTATGGCGAGCAGCGCTGGGAGGGGCTGGGTTCGGCTTCTTCGGGGCACCCAACAACCGAGCGATGGTGGCGAGCGCATCGCGCGAGCGGAGCGGCGGGGCGGGCGGCATCAGCACGATGTCCCGGCTACTGGGGCAATCCATCGGGGTCTCCGTCGTGGCTGTGATCTTTGGTCTTTCCGCACACGGCGGAGCCACTCTCCACGACGCTCGAGTCGCCCTGATGTTCGGCGGCGTATTCACCATCCTGTCGGGCCTCATCAGCAGCGTCCCACAACCACACCTGCAACCGGAATAGTTCACCGGGCGATAGATGCGCTGTGTTTTTCGTCGGGAGGGCCGTGAGAGAGTCACGGCGCAACAAGGCGTTGATGCGTCTCGCTTGCTCTCAACTCACTTTTCGGGATAATGCGATTGGAACGGCCGGGAAACTAGGCTGAGGGACCCGAGCTTCCCGGCCTCTTCTCACCCATCTCCGCAGGGTCTGGGTAAGAACTCTTCAGGCGGCGCTTTCGCCGTTGCGCATGAACTCGTAGCGTTCGATGGCCGCCGCCACCCCCACCTCTCCGGCATTTTCCTGGCTGCTGCGCAGCACGCGCCCTAAGCAGCGGACGCGCACGGGGCCAGCCTGGGTCAACTCGTGAGGAAGGGTCATGACAATTTCGACGGGAGAACCGCTCTTGAGTCCTTTGGGCAGGTGGAAATAGACGCCACGCGAACTTACCTCGCGCGATTCGGTAGAGGCCTCGCCTACGACAGTCTCGTCCGTCCACCGAACGGTCAGAGGTAAGCGCATAAGAAAACGCCGTGATGCACGTCGCTCTTTCAAGGACACCGGATGACTCCTATTAGGTTCGTGCTAAGGATAGGTTTGGGCACGATTTGAACCAATAGAGCAGAAGGGCCAATTCTTGCGAGCGATTGTGGTACCGAAGTACTAGAAACTGAGAAGCCGAAACAGACCAGTCGGAGCGGGAAAATGGGGGAAAGCGCCGAGCATCAATCAGCGGCGGCCTTCTGGACCGCATGGAGAACATCGGGGAGCGTCAGTATGCCCTCCAAACGCCCCAAATCAGCACGGCTAACGACGGGTAATACCGGCCAATCCCCTACCCAGCGGAGGGCTTCCTCCAAAGGCTCATCCGGGAAAAGCATCGGCAAGGGTCCCCTCGAGGTGACCTGAGGGGCAGGGAGAGAAGTCGAAGCATCAGCGGCGGCGCGGCGGAGATCGTCGCGGTCCACAAGGCGCCAGACGCCCACTCGCACGCGGATCAGCACGGGCACGTCCTTCTTTTCTGCGGCGCGGCGAGCCAAATTAGCCACGGTCTCATCCGGCCGCACGAGGATGACGTCGGCGGGACGCATGGCGTCTTCGATGGCAATCGCCACCTGTTCACGCCGCTCCTCAAGCGAAGGCAAGATCAGGCCATCCTGGCGGGAGAGCAGATCGAAAAGCGGAGTCTTTTGGTAGCGTCGCGAGATGAGGTAGGCGATCAGACTCGAGGCCATCACCGGCAAGGCGGCTGCGTAATTTCCGGAAACCTCAATGACCATGAAAATGGAGGTAATTGGGGCGCGCAGGAATCCGGCGAAGAACGTCCCCATGCCCACGAGAGCGAAAGTCCCAATGGTGCCTGTCAGCGATGGGAAGAAGTGGTGCTCGACTCCGCCTACGGCGCCTCCCAACATAGCTCCGATGAAGAGAGTCGGCGCGAACATGCCTCCCGGCGTTCCGCTGATAAATGATAATCCGGTCGCGAAAAGCTTTACGAGCGCCAAAACGAAGAGCAACCTCCACGCGAATTGCGCGTGAAGAGCCTGATCAATGATGGGGTAACCAGCACCCATCACTTGAGGCAAGCGAATTCCGATCACACCAATCACAAGGCCGGCGGCAGCGGGCTGAATGTAATGGGTCCATCTTGGCCATGCATGGGCGCGCGGGCGCACGTAGGCAAGCCACTTTAAAAACAATAGCGAGGTGGCGCCCCCTACAACCCCGAGAACTCCATAGGCCAGATACTCCGCAGGATGTGCGATGTGGATGGGAGGAACTCGAAACATGGGCGCCGGCCCCAGAAACCAGCGCATCGTGATGACGCTGGAAACCGCCGCCAGCACGATAGCCCCAAGCACGCCTGCGCTCCAGGTGCCGATCACTTCCTCGATGACGAAGATCACGGCGGAGATGGGGGCGTTGAACGCGGCCGCCAATCCCGCCGCAGCTCCAACCGGGGCGATCAAGCGGATCTTTCTTTGCGATAGGCGCAGCGCGCGTCCGATGGCGGAGGCAATCCCCGCTCCCATTTGCAGAGACGGATCTTCCGGGCCGAGGGACTGCCCGCTGCCGATCGCAAGCGCGCAAGTGAGGAATTTGCCGATCACGGTGTTGAACGGAATGTAACCGTTCGACACGTAGACTGCTGCCTTGGTTTGGTTAACCCCGCTGCCACGAGCCCGCGGAAACGCGTAAATCACAGCCAGAGCGACGCCAAGTCCGGCGATCGCTGGGACGAGCAAGAGCCGAATCGGCGACGGTTGCGGAGACGGTCCTAGCAGGGCGAATTGTGTCCACTCGATGGCGACGCGGAAGCACACCACCGAAAGACCTGAAAAAATGCCGATGATGATGGCGAGGAGGAGAAAAAGCCTTTCCTCACCTGTCGTAAAAATCTCACGGGTCCACAGATCCCAAAGGGCTCGCAGCCGTGCCCGCGTCTCCGGTGAGGTGGTACCGGGAGCGTCAGACGGGAGTGAAATGGGTGAGGGCAAGCCGCTCACTGGATACCGCCTCCGCGATTACGTGCGATCAGCATCAGGACATAATCCGCGCCCTCCTGAGGCATACCGCACTGCTTGGCCGCAGCATCTTCCACCTGGAAAACAAGCGACATCGCCGGCTCGATGCGGTTGGGGTAGCGTCTCAGATTTAGTGTGCTCCAATCGCGCTTCATTTTCTGCCGCTGGGCATGCAATTGTTGGAGCTCCGTCGCGGGCGCCGCTGTCGCGAGCGGCTGACCAACCTGCCGGGCACAGGCTGCCAGGCGGGAATCGGCTTGCGCGAGCGCGTTTGCAGTTCGACCAGCCTTTGCGGCGATCGAAAGGCTAGGACGAAATGGATCGGCAGCCTCGACCTGTTGCGACGTCGCCAACATTTTTGCGACAGCAGCCTCGGAGCGTTTTTCGCGCGGCAGCCGGCTCAGATAGTCGATTGCCAGCGCGTACTGTCCCATCTCAAACGCAGCGGTTCCTGCCCCGGTCAAAGCGCCCGCGTCATGCCGATCAGACGACAGCACAGATTGAAATTCCGTGAGAGCCCGGCTCGAAACTCCGGCGCGAAGCAGAAGTGACGCCGCATCCTTTCTTCGCTCGGTATCCTCCGGAGCAGTCTCGTCAGCCAGCGCGATCGCCTCGGGGACTGCCTGCGCTTTCGAGCCTGTACTGAGAAGGTAGACGCAGAGTTCACGACGCACGCGCCAGCGCATATTGAGCGGGTCCTTTTCCCACACTCCGTAAATGGCCCCATGATAGTAACGAAGCGCGTCGGGTGCAGCCCCTTGGCGCGCGGCGATTCTGGCGAGCTCGAGATTGATCGCTCCGCTTCCTGGCGATTCAGCCAACAAATTCGTGAGGTAAGAGCGTGCCTCGTCCACACGCCCGACGGCGGCGAGCGCCTGCGCCAAATGAAGCTGAAAGACCGCATTGTCGGGAGAATAGACGAGCGCACTTCGGTAGTCGCCGAGCGCTCCCGTGACGTCGCCAGACTGAAACCTGCGCTCTCCCTCCGCGAACCATCGATCGGCCAGAGTGTGGATCTTCCTGTGATACTGGCGCGACACAAACGCAGTGATTCCGAATAATACGAGGAGCAAGATAATGCAAATCAGAAGCACTCTTTGGCGCGAATACGGGGACGACGCGTCTGTGGCAATTTCGTCAGAGTGGGTGGGCTGTGAATGTCTCTCTGCATCGTTTTTGGTCGAGGACGATCTCAGCATGCCAAATCCAAAGAAACATCATACCGCATGAACGACGCAAGATGCAGGACGGATTTCAGCCCGGCGAAGATTCCAAAATCAAGTCTGGTCGATGAGGCGGTGGT
>DATLWP010000001.1:0-16976 GCA_035576265.1 Candidatus Polarisedimenticolia bacterium | reverse complement strand
CTCGCCGGAAGCCTGATTCCCTGGATTGATCGAGAGATGCCCGGCGGCCAGACACGTGAGGAATGGAAGGGCATGGCCGAAGGCAACAAGATTCTCGGTCTCAATCCCCCCGTGCCCATCGACGGAATCTGCGTGCGCATCGGCACCATGCGCTGCCATAGTCAGGCGCTCACAATCAAGCTCAAGAAAGACGTTCCGCTCGGCGAAATCGAACAGATCCTGACCGGTGGGAATCCTTGGGTGCGTGTCATTCCCAACAACATGGAGTCAACGCTCCGCTGCCTCACACCCACGGCCGTTTCAGGGACGCTCAACGTTCCGGTTGGCCGCCTGCGCAAAATGCGCCTCGGCCCGGAATTCCTCGGCGCTTTCACCGTCGGCGACCAGCTCCTCTGGGGAGCCGGCGAGCCTCTCCGCCGCATGCTGGTAATTTTGCGCCAACATCTTGCGTAATAAACCGGGGCGGGGTCGGGTGTATAATCGCGCCGCCCTCGGGTGGAAACGGCTCCGACAAGAGAGATTCGCAAAGCGGCAAGGAGGATTTCGATGCACCGAAAGATTTCTGTACTGTTGTTCGCGGTAGCTATATTCGCGTTGCCCAGCGTGGCGCAGAACTCGAAGCTGAACGGCACATGGAAGCTGAACGTATCGAAGAGCGACTTCGGCCAGTTCCCGCCCCCGGCCGGCGAAACCGATGTCATCACCATCAACGGCACGGACTTCAAGCAGCACGTGACCAGCGAATCGTCGCGCGGCACTTCCCAATACACGCGTGCCTGCACCATCGACGGCAAGGAAACCGTCCTCTCGCCGGATAATCCCAACGCGCACATCGGGCCGGTGCTTCTCGACAAAATTCAGTGCGGCTGGGACGGCGGCTCGCTGGTCGTCACCGAAGGCGCCAAGATGCAGGGATCGGATTTGACGGACAAGCTCACCTTCTCGGTCTCGGACGACGGAAACGCCATGACGCTCACCTCGCACATCACCTCAGCGATGATGAACGCGGACCGAAAAATGGTCTACGACAGAACCGAAGCCTCCGCAGCGGCCTCCCCGGCCGCCGGCGGTGCATCGGCGAGTGCCGCTGCCGCGGCTTCCGCCGGTCCCCATCCGAACCTGAGCGGGACCTGGAAGCTTGATATCGCGAAAAGCGATTTCGGCGCCGGCCAGCCTCCTGCCAGCCAGGTGGACACCATCGAAATGAACGGAGTCTCGTGTAAGGTCACCACAGACCAGAAGGGCGGCTTCATGGGCGACACCACCTACGCGGAGTCCTTCACAACCGATGGCAAGGAATCAACGTGGTCCGGCATGGGCGGCAGTGAAGTGAAGGGCACCGCGCAGTGGGAGGGCAACACACTGGTCGTCAATGCGAAAACGAGTTTTCAAGGCAGCGACGTCACGATCAAGGACACGTACACGCTCGGTGAAGATGGCAAGACGCTGCACGTCACGTCTCACGCCGGCACTTCCATGGGCGATTTCGACTCCAAGATGGTCTTCGACAAGCAGTAGCGAGTAACCCAAGATGCGACGGTCGCCGGCCACGCCGGGCAAGGAGCGGGATGGCACAACTTGATGGACGGGTCGCGATCGTGACCGGCGGCGCGCAGGGCATCGGCCGCCACTACGCCCTGGGCCTTGCCGCCGAGGGAGCGAGAGTCGCCATCGGCGACGTTGCCGATAGCGCGCCGGCCGTCGGCGAGGTCAATAAGAAACACGGACCTCAGACGTGCGCTGGCTTCCCGCTCGACGTCAGCGACGAGGCCTCCATCAAATCCTTCGTGGGACGCGTCGTCGAGCGCTTCGGGCGGATCGATATTTTGGTGAACAACGCCGCCCTGTGCGCGGCGCTCCATCCCATTCCCACCACGGAGATGGACGTGGCGCTATGGGACCGCGTGATGGCCGTGAACGCACGCGGACCCTTCTTGATGGCCAAGCATGTGATCCCACAGATGAAATCGCAGGGCTACGGTAAGATCATCAACATCAGCACGGGCATGGCCATGCGCGGCGTCCCGGGAATGCTCCACTACGTAGCATCGAAAGGTGCAGTGCTTTCGATCACGCGGTGCCTGTCGCGCGAGGTCGGGCCGTTCGGCATTCGCGTCAACACGATCGCTCCGGGATTGACGCTCAGCGACACGGTCGTGGCCACGCAGCCTCAATTCCTCGAGGCCGTCCGCGCTCCCACAAACAAGACTCGCGCCATCCAGCGCGACGAAATGCCGGAAGATCTGGTGGGCACCGTAGTCTTTCTTGCGTCGCCCGGCAGCGATTTCATCACCGGACAAACCATCATCGTGGACGGCGGCTCGCTCAACAGTTGAAGACCGCTGCAAACGCAGCTCAACATCCGTCGCGCTGGATTCGCATCGGAAACGAAACGATTGTCTGTGTCGCAAACGAACGCACTTGCGCCGTACTCCTCAGCGGGCCGACGGCGCTTGGGCCTCGGCGCCGGCCACCACTCTCGGGCCGACCGAAAACGCCTTCTCGTCGCCGACCCACGGAATGCTCTGCCGGTCCCGCCACGCCTTGACGCAAACCGATTTGAAGACCCACACGCCGTCTCGCTTGACGCAGTAGTTGTCCCAAGTGCCGACACCGAAGACGAAGTTCGTTCGGTATTCCACGTTGAATTGCAGAATTGAGAAGAAAGCTTTCACGCGCGCGCCTTCTCCTTCTCGCGTGATAAGGAAATGATTGGCCAGGTGCTGCCGCCCGGGCCACCAGCTCGGACGGTCGTACCACAACTCCTGAAATGCCCGGCGTATGTTCTCTCGTCCCTGCAACTTTCCTTGCCACAAGTGGTCGAGATAACCGTCTTCCGCGAAACAGGCCACAACACCGTCGAGGTCGCCCGTGTTGATCGCCCAAGCGTACCTGGCGAACAGCTCCTGAATATCCAGCCGGTCTTCCACGGGGAGTTTCAAGCTCGGATCTGACATGGCGGCACCTTCCTATCTCAAATTTTGGCGGGCCATTCGACACTTTGAGTTGTCTCTGGCTGACCGCGATAGTATGCGCGGCGGGCGGCCATTGCAACAGAGTCATCTACCTCCGATTCGCTTGACCGCAGATCGCAAAGCCACTATATGTGGGACGCTCGGCGCGAGCCGGCCGTGAATCACACCTCGCGCGTAGCTGCCGGGCAAGGAGTTGAACCATGGGCGTGGCCGCATCAGTCGAACGCAGGGTTCTGCCGATCCGCAATCCCCGAACGGGTCAGGCCGACTATCAAATCACACCGCCGACCGCAGCCGAACTGCTTGATATCTGCCGCCGACTGCGCGAGGGCCAGAAGGCCTGGGGCGCCGCGTCGCTCGAACATCGCATCCAGGTGATGCGGCAGTGGGTGGAGAGGCTGAAGGCGCATAGCGCGGAACTGGCCGAAGCGGATTCGGTTGACACGGGCTATTGCGCCATCTCGCGCATGAGCCCCGGAATCGTCATCGGCAATGTCCTGGGCTGGAGCAGTGCGGCCCCCAACATTCTCGAGCGTGCCCGGCTCGAGGGAAGATCCTCGATCATGCCCAACATCGCCTTCTCCACGGAGCTGAGGCCGTATCCCCTTCTCGGCGTGATCAGCCCGTGGAATGCGCCGTTGATGCTATCTCTGATCGATGCCGTTCCTGCTCTTTTCGCGGGTTGCGCGGTGATCATCAAGCCGAGTGAGGTGACGCCCCGCTTCGTGGAGCCCCTGATGCGCTCGATTGCCGAGGTGCCCGAGCTTGCGAGCGTGCTCAGCTACGTGGTCGGTGACGCACAAACGGGACAGGAGATCATCGAGAACGTAGACATTCTTTGTTTTACGGGCAGCGTTCCCAACGGGCGCAAAGTAGCGGAAGCTTGCGCGAAGAGATTTATCCCCGTCTTCCTCGAACTTGGCGGAAAAGATCCCGTCATCGTCACGGAGACGGCCGACCTCGACCGTGCGGCCACCGCGGTCCTGCGCGGAGCCGTATTCGGTACCGGGCAAGTCTGTTTCTCGGTCGAACGTATTTACGTGCACGAAAAAGTGCACGACGCCTTCGTCGATCGCCTCGTGAAAAAAGCAGAACAGGTCGTTCTAAATTATCCCGACATTGCAAGGGGCCACATCGGGCCGTTTGTCTTTGCCCGGCAGGCGGAGATCGTAGACGCGCATTTGGACGACGCCGTACAGAAAGGCGCGACGATCCTCACCGGCGGCAAGAGCCAGAATCTGGGCGGTGGTCTCTATATGCGTCCCACCGTGCTGACCAACGTCACTCACGGCATGAAAATCATGAAGGAGGAGACCTTCGGCCCTGTGATGCCTGTGATGAAATACAAGACCGAAGAAGAAGCGGTGCGCCTGGCCAACGACACGATCTACGGCCTGTCGGCCGCCGTGATTGCCGGCACCGAGGAAGAAGCGCGCAGGATCGGCAAGCAGATCAAGGCGGGCACAATCACCTTACAAGACACTTTCCTGACGCTCGCCAAGACTCGCGACGTCGAATCGAACGCTTTCAATTTTTCCGGGATGGGAGGCGCGCGCACAGGCCCAGGCTCGATTACTCGCTTTCTGCGGAAGCAGGCCTTCCTCACCAACACAACTCAGCCAGCCGACTTGACGTCTGCTACCTGACAGCGGAGGCCGTTTCCGGAACAGCTCGGGTCCCTCTCCAGGCAGGCAGAAACACAAGGCTGAGGATCCACCCGCTGAGAACCAGCGCGACAAGCGGCAGCGGGCTCTGCTTCGCCAGCATCGAGAGATAGAGCGGTGGCGTGACGAAATTCGTGAACGCCATCACCTGCCCCAACAAGCCAGCGGCGGCTCCGCCCTTGGTCGGATCCTTGACCACTTTGGGCAGCAACGCCATGAGGATCGCCACAGCGGCCCCCGTGGTTAGCAGCCAGACCACGAGCGCCGAGATCGCGAATGAAAAAGTGAGCCACGGCGCGTAGAGCAGAAACCCGGATGCCATTCCGCCGAACGTAATGGCGATGTACAGATGGATGGCTCGCCTGCCGCGCGTAAGCAAATATCCCGCACCGAGAGCTCCCACTATCATCGCGACATTCGAGACGGCGAGAATGGTCGAAGACGTAGCCACGGAAATATGATGCGTGCGAGCGAAGTAGGCCGGCACGACCGTGCTCGTGCCGAGGCCGATGCTGACCAGCAGCGCGTTGGAAATCGACAGCTTCCACGGTTGGGCCTCGCGGTAGATTGAAAAGAGGTCCGCAAGCCGCGCCCTTCGGGAACTTCGCCCTTTCTCAGCGGCCGATCTCGGAATCTCCGGCAGCATGCCTCCGAGGAGCGCGGCCACCGCGAAGAGCGCGCCGTGGACGATGAATGTCCAGCGCCACGCCAATGTTCCGGCGAACGGCACCGCGAGAAGGAGACCGAGCGTGTAACCCGTGGGCGTGTACGTGGACCACAGCGTCATGGCCCGAACCTGGCGCGGCCCGGTCGTGGTCGCCATGATCAACGCGGGCGCCGCGACTATTATTCCGATGAATTCGATGCCTTCGACCAGGCGCGCCGCATCGAGGACGAACATCGACGTGGCGAAAAAACTAACGAGATTGCAGCCGACGATGATCACGCTGGTGACGATGATCGCGAGGCGAGGGCCCACTCGGTCGATGATGCCTCCACCGATCGTGGCTCCAACCGCGGAGGAAACTGCCACGATCGAAATCGCGAAGCCAACGCCCGCTGGTGTCGTGTCGAAGGCGCGCTCGATATCCGCTTCGATCGGGACCAGCTTGCCGATCGAAGCCATGCACAGGATCGAATAGAAGTAGACGAGCCAGATCGAGCCCCAACTCCCTGGTTTCATCCCGCCCCCCGGACTTCCGGCTTCCAAACGAGTATTCCGTGCCTTCCGACGCCGGCCCGTCGAAATCCGGGCGGAGTCTAACCCACATGATCGGAGCATGTCCATAAGCGGGCGTCACTCGCGACGGCGGATTCTCGGTTACGCAATCGATGGCACACGCGGCTCAGGCGCCATCGGCGAGCAAGAACTCGGCCGTCCGAAATTCTGTTGATGGTACAATCCCACGTTCGCGGCTGGCACGCGAGGCGTTCGTTCCCGGTGTGCCCGCGAGCATCTGCTGCAAGTACCAGAAAAGTCAAAGGGTCACCAATGCTTGAAGGAGCGTCAAGCAAACTCCCGATCAGAGTAGCCGTCAGACCAAAGGA
Organism: Candidatus Polarisedimenticolia bacterium; assembly: GCA_035576265.1. Taxonomy (GTDB): domain Bacteria; phylum Acidobacteriota; class Terriglobia; order Acidiferrales; family UBA7541; genus Palsa-295. The sequence continues at coordinate 10,789 of DATLWP010000001.1, read as the reverse complement.
TTCCTCCGTCACACGTGTCGCAGCGGACATTTGCATAGTCGGCTCCGGGATTTCCGGAGTTTCGGCGGCAATCGAGGCAGCCCGGCTCGGACGCAAGGTGCTTCTCGTCGATGGCCAGCCGAGCCTCGGGGGCCAGGCGGTCAACTCGATCATCGGCACGATCTGCGGCCTCTTCTCGAATGCACCGTCACGGCGGCAACTGACTCACGGAATCGCGGACGATATCATTCGCGACCTCGGCGCGCAGGGAATGGCCCACCTAATACCGGGCGCGATGACGACCACGGTCTATTACGACGAAGTGGCTCTCGGGCGCTGGGTCGAGACCCAGGTGCAGGGGGCCGGGATCAAAGTCGTGCTCGGCGCCGTGCTGCGGCATGCGAAAATGGAAAATCGCCGGATCACGGAACTTTCGCTTGCGACGCGTTATGGCGATCTATCGATCGAGGCCACGGGCTTCGTCGACGCCACCGGAGATGCGGCGCTGGCGTGGCTGGCTGGCCTTCCCTGCCGACAGCCGGATGTGCCGATCTACGGAACGCAGATCGTCGTGCTCGAAAATCTGAACGAGGAGCACAAACCCACCCCGGACGACTACAGCCGGCTTCTGCGCGAGCGGGGCAGCGAATACGGCCTCGTGCGGCAGGATGGGTTTGCGTTCTTCTTCCCGAAGCGGGGCACGGCGGTGATCAACATGACCCACGTGCAAACGCCGCTCGACCCGATCGGCGCCAGCGAAAAGGCGCTCGAAGGCAAGGAGCAGGCGGACCGCGTGGTCGGCTTTCTCAAGAAAGAATTCCCGGGCGCATTTGCCAACGCGAGCGTCCGCGCCTATGGCCTGCCGGGAATTCGACAGACGCGCTGGATCGTGGGCCGGCACCAACTGACGGCCGACGAGGTACGTGCGGGTACGCATTTTGAGGATGCGGTGGCGCGAACGGCCTGGCCGATCGAGTTGCATGGCCAGCCACAAGGCTACGTATGGGAGCCCTTTTCGGCCGACCACGTCCATTACGTGCCGCTGCGGAGCATGACTCCGACCGAAGCGGACAATCTCGTGGCTGTCGGGCGGTGCATTGACGGAGATGCGGCCGCGCTTTCCAGTGTTCGCGTGATGGGGCCGTGCATCGCAATGGGCGCGGCCGCGGCGCATGCGCTTGACCTAGCCGGAAGCGGCAGCGTGCATGCGATCGACACGGCCGCGCTGCGAAAGCGGCTCGCGCGCAATATCGAAGGCTAAGATCGGGTTAACCACCGGCGCCGATAACGAGGCTCACCGTAGTTCCGAGCGAGACATGAAACTGACCGATTCCGAAAAGGCAATGCTGGACGGAAAGGAAGGCCACGCGGTCCAGAAAGCCATGGACCTTCTCGTCCGATATGGCGACGCGCTCGGGGCTGAGCGCCTCGTCGATACGAAGAATGTGTGCGGCACCGTGACGGCGCCCACGCCGTGGAAAATCGAAATGGCCAAGAAGCGAGGAGTCGAGCATGGCCTCCACGCCGGCTTTTCCGAGATGAATCTCGATAGCGACGAGGTCATCGAGGTGCCGCGTGTGAAGGTCTATACTTGCCAGCTCATTCAGCAGTACGGACCGGATACCGCCAACCTGCACGAAGGTTCGCGCGATGTGCTCAACCTACAGAAACAGGCCGACGGATTCTTCGGTTCTCGCGGCGTCCACATCATGGCCACCTGCACGCCCTATCAGGTGGGCAATGTTCCGGTGAGGGGCGAGCATTGCGCTTGGATGGAATCTTCGGCGGTCGTCTACTGCAACTCGGTGCTGGGCGCACGCACGAATACCGAAGGCACGGAGAGCACAGGTGCGGCCAGTTTGACGGGCAAGATCCCCGATTGGGGCTTTCATCTTTCTGAAAACCGGTTCGGCACGCATCTGGTGAAAGTGGAAGTGCCGGTTGAGGACATGATGGATTGGGGCTTGCTGGGATATTGGGTCGGGGAAATCGTGCAAGATGAGATCCCCGTCCTGAGCGGCCGCATCGCGCAGCCCGAACTGATCAAGCTCAAGCATTTCGGGGCGGCTGCATCGTCGTCCGGCGGCGTCGAGATGTATCACATTCCGGGCGTCACGCCGGAGGCCCCCTCTGTCGAGGCGGCATTCGGCCCTCGGCGGCCGGTTCAGACGCTGAGTTACGGCAACAAAGAGCGGCGTATCGCGTACGAGAATTTGAATCACTCGGCGAAGGACCGGAAAATCGATTTCGTAATGCTGGGCTGCCCGCACGATTCGATCGAGCAAATCTGGCTGGCTGCCCGCCAACTCGAAGGAAAGCGCCTGCATACGGGCACCGAACTTTGGATCCACACGCCGCGCGCGCTGCGCGAGGTCGCCGACCGAAGCGGTTACACGAAAATCGTGGAAGATGCGGGCGGTCACATTTTGAGCGATTCCTGTCCCGCGATCTCCCGCATGATGCCCCGAGGCACACGGGTGGTCGCCACAGACTCCGCGAAGCAGGCGCATTACCTGCCTGCGATTACGGGCGTGCAAGCGTGGTTCGGTTCGCTGCAGGAATGCATCGACGCGGCGCTGACGGGAACATGGTCCGGAGGCCTGCCCTAAGATGCTCGTGCTGCGGGGACGAAAAGTCGTGGGCGGCCGGACAGAGGGCGAGGCTCTCGTAACGAAGGACACGATTTCCGGCTGGGGCGGCATCGACCCGCAAACGGGCACCATCATCGAGATGCGCCACGAACTGCGTGGCCAGAGTTTCAAAGGTAAAATTCTCGTTTTCCCCGGAGCGAAAGGTTCCTCCGGCTGGTCGGCTTTTTTCCACCGGGCGCGCCTTTCGGGAGTGGCACCCCGGGGCATGATCTTCAACAAGATGACTACGAAGGTCGCTCTCGGCGCGGTGGTGACGCACTCGCCCGCGGTGACCGATCTCGACCAGGACCCACTCAAGGTGATCGAGACGGGTGATTGGGTGGAAATCGACGCGGATCAGGGAATCGTGAAAGTCACCAAGAGGAAGGAACGCTCCGCGGGCTGATCAATGGCTGACCGTCGCACCACCGACATCTCCGAAATCATCGAAAAGCAGAAGCTCACACCCTTCGTCATCGGACTGATCCTTCTCTGCTCCGTCGTCACTTTCTTCGACGGCTTCGACATGAACGTGATCTCGCTGGTGGCGCCGGAGGTGTCGGCGACGTTGCACCTGGACAAAATGATGATGGGCAAGGTGTTCAGCGCCGGGCTGGCGGGCACCATGGCGGGCGGGTTCTTCTTCGGCTATCTCGGAGATCGCATCGGGCGGCGCCCCTCGATCATCTTCGCAACTGCATGGTTTGGGGTTCTTACGCTGGGACTAGCTCTGGCCGGCAGCTACGAGCAACTCGTGGTTTTTCGCTTCGTCCAAGGAATCGGCATTGGCGGCCTGCTTCCGCTTGCCTGGGCGTTGAATATCGACTATGTGCCGCGTGGCTACCAGTCAACCGTTGTCACGCTGCTGATGCTCGGCTACACGCTGGGCGACGGCTTCGCCGGGCCGCTTTCGATCTGGTTCACGTCCCTTGGGTGGCGGTCGGTATTCGTCTTCGGTGGTTGTGCAGCTCTGGTATCGACGGTCCTTCTCATTTTCCTTTTGCCGGAATCCATCAAGTTTCTCGCGAACAGGAAGAGGCGTCCGGATCTGATTGCGCGGTTCGCCCAGCGCCTCGCGCCCGGGCGGCCGATCGATGCGTCGGATCGATTCGTCCTCTCGGATGAAGCGGGCCGCAGCGGGAAGGGGTTCAGGGTTTCGGCGCTCTTTCGCAACGAACTGAGGTGGATCACGCCGCTTCTGTGGACCGCCTACATAGCGAGTTCGATCGCGATCTTCTTGAGACTCTCCTGGGGGCCGACCATTCTCGAGGCGATCGGGTTCAGCCGATCCACGGCCGCGTATGCGACCTCGATCAATTCGATCGGCGGCGCGCTCGGCGGGCTGCTTCTGATGCGCTTCACGGATACGCGGGGTGCGATCAGCATCGCTGTCTTTCCCGTCCTCACGATTCCGCTGCTGCTCACCATGGGGCTTGGCGGTATCGGAGGAATGCCTTTTCTCGTGCTGTATTTCTTCGGCACGATGTTCCTGGTGGGCACCCACTTCGGTCTGCACAGTATCGCCGGCATCTTTTATCCGAGCGCCTACCGGTCCAACGGCGCAGGCTGGGCCACGTCGATCGCGAAGATCGGGTCGGTGGCCGGGCCGCTGATCGGGGGCGTGATCCTATCGAGCCTTGTGCCCGTGAAATTCTTGTTCGCGTTTCTGGCGATTTGCCCGCTGGTAGTGGGCGTGGGCATTTTCAGCCTTGGCATCATTCAGCGGCGCTCTTTGCGACGTGGCGAAGAGCGGCCCTGGGCCGAACCTGCTGCAGAGTTGACCGCTGAAACCACGTTGCCCGATTGAGCGGAGCATGAAACACTCGCACAAGGACAGGTACTGAATGGGTGAATCGGACGTCAACGTCTCTACGCTGATCGACAGTTCCCGGCTCAACTCGTTTCACATCCGGATCGTCGCGCTTTGCGCCTGCCTGCTTTTCTTCGAAGGCTTCGATCTCAACGCCATGAGCTACGCGGCACCGGGGCTTGCAAGCGCGCTGGCGATCTCTAAACTGAAGCTGGGCGAGATATTCTCGGCGGGACAGCTGGGTCTCATGCTTGGCGCACTCGTGTTCGGAATCGCGGGCGACCGCTGGGGGCGCAAGCGGGTCTTCATCCTGTGCGGCCTGGTTTTCGGACTTGCGACGCTGGCGACCGCCGTTTCATCGTCCTACACGATGGTGTTTGCGTGGCGCTTGGTCGCCGGGCTGGGTTTGGGAGGCGCCGCGCCCATCGCGATTACCATTGCGTCGGACTACTGTCCCAAACGGGTTCGCGCGGCGCTGACCATGATCATGTATTGCGGCTACACGATCGGCGGAGTCTTCGCCGGCCTCGTGAACGCGTATATCTTGCGGTATGGGTGGCAGACCGTGTTTTACGTGGGGGGCACGCTGCCGCTCTTGCTCGCGCCGGTGTTGATCGTGTGGCTGCCCGAGTCGCTCAACTACTTGATCTCGCGCGGGACGCGCGGCGCGGAGATCGCGCGGATTCTCGCGAAGCTGGCGCCCGGAACCGCCCATTCCGCCGGTAGCCGGTTTGTGATGGCGCAGGCGTACGAAAAGAAACTTCAGGTACCGGAGCTTTTTCGCAGAGGCTACGCCCGCCGGACAATTCTGCTTTGGATGAGCGTGGGCGTCAGCTTGATCACCCTATTTTCGCTGACGAATTGGCTTCCGACTCTGCTCGACAGCATGAGCGTGACGCCGAAGCAGATCGTCGGGATTACGGCCGCAGCGCAAGGGGCCGGCCTGGTCGGCTCGATCGTTGCCGCGCGATTGATCGTGTCGTACCGGCCATTTCGGGTGGCGACTCTCGGCTTTGCGTGCGCCGCGCTGCTGCTGGTTGTGCTGGGGAAGTTCGGTTCGGGTTATGCCGTGTTCATGATGATTTATTCGTCCCTCTACTTTTTTCTGATCGGGGATCAAAACATCCTGAACGCCATGTCGGGCCATATCTATCCGCCGAGAATCCGCGCCACTGGCTCGGGCTGGGCCATTGGAATCGGGCGCCTAGGCGGAGCCCTCGGGCCAAGCATCGCCGGGGTGCTGCTGGCGTTGCATTGGACGCCGAGCCAGTTGTTCATTCTCGCGGCGCTTCCGACGCTTGCGACGGCGAGTATCATCTTCATGCTCTCGAACGCCATGAAAGAGCCCGTAGGCTCGGAGCAATCGGATCGAGCGGTGACGGAGCCGATTCCAGACTGATTCAAGCATTACGACCGGCTTACTGGTGTCTTTCAAGGGGGACAACGATGAAGAAAGCGCTGCGCAGCAATTTCCCGCCCGATTCTCCGCGATCGGCGGTACGGCGCGCACAGTGGCGAGCGCTCGGGCTCTCCGAGGCCGACATGTTGAAGCCGAAGATTGCCGTTGTGAACAGCTCCTCGGAACTTGCGATCTGCTTTAGCCACCTGGATGATGTGGCGAAGATCGTGAAGGACGCAATTCGCGCCGCAGGCGGCCTTCCGTTTGAGATTCGCACGGCGGCCCCGAGCGATTTCATCATCAGCGCCGGCCATGCCGGAGGCTACATTCTTCCGAGCCGCGATCTGATCGTCAACGACATGGAAATTGCCGTCGAGGGCGCGCAGCTCGACGGTATGATCTGCCTCTCTTCCTGCGACAAGACGCCTCCCGCTCATTTGATGGCTGCTGGGCGCTTCAATATACCGACGATTCTTGTGATCTGCGGATACCAGCCGTGCGGCGAGGTGAAGGGCAGGCATGTGGATATCGAGGACGTCTTCCTGGGATCGATCCAGGCCTCGTTCGGAAAGCTCTCGCGGGAAGAACTGGCGGCCATGAGCGAGAACGCCATACACGGTCCGGGCGTGTGCCAGGGCATGGCCACAGCGAACTCCATGCACGTGGTATGCGAAGCCCTGGGGATGGCTCTGCCGGGCAGCGCGCCCGTGCTTGCAAACAGCCCGAAGATGCAGGAGATGGCGCGCCGGTCGGGTGAGCGCATCGTCGAATTGGTGCTCGAAGACGTCAAACCGCGGGAAATTTTGACTTCCGCGGCGTTTCACAATGCCGCGGCCGCGGTGCTGGCCGTGAGCGGCTCGATCAATTGCATCAAACACCTGCAGGCGACAGCCGTCGAGGCGGGCGTTGACATCGATCTATTCAAACTTTTCAACGATCTCGGCGAGAAGATACCGGTCCTCAGCGCGGTACGGCCGAACGGCGAGGATTCAATCGAGGCTTTCGAGGCCGCGGGCGGGGCCCTGGCGCTGATGAAGCAGCTCGCCTCGCTTCTCGATCTGAAGGCTTTGACGGTTACCGGAAAAACGGTCGGCGAAAACCTGGCCAACGCCGTCGTGCACAACGATAAGGTGATCCGTCCGATCACCCGCCCGTTTTCGAGTAAACCTCCGATCGTCGTTCTCCGTGGCACGCTTGCGCCCGAAAGCGCCATCGTGAAATTGGGCCTTCGGGGACCGGACCGCAGAACTAAGTTTACTGGCCCGGCGATCGTCTACGAAGATGCCGGCAAAGCCATCAGCGGCATAGCCAGCGGCGACGTCAAACCGGGGGACGTCCTTGTCGTCCGCGGGATGGGACTCAAGGGCGGCCCGGGAATGGCCGGGCCCGCGTCGCAGGTGGCGTTCGCATTGGATTCCGCCGGCATGCAAAACGAAGTTGCGTACGTCTCAGATGGACAACTCTCCGGGCTTTGCAACAAGGGGTTGACGGTGGCCGAAGTGTCGCCCGAGTCCGCGGTCGGAGGCCCGCTTTCGCTGGTCGAAAATGGCGACCGCATTACCATCGATGTGGACAAGCACATCCTCGACCTCGACGTTCCGCAGACCGAGCTTGCCGCGAGGCGCGCGCGCCTGGGCGCCCCCAAATTGCCCAAAGCCACCGGCTACCTCGAGATCTACCAAAGGACGGTCCAACCGATGTCCAGGGGCGCCGTCCTCGTGCGCGAGGACTCGTAGACCGGCGGCTTCAAGTTCCCGGCTCGCTTGTAGGACTCTGTGCGGAAGGGAGGATTCATTGATGACAACGCATGACATTTATACGGCCGTAGCTGTTCAACCGGATATCAAAGCAGTCGAGAATCGCGCAGACATTCGCCGCAATCTCGAGCGATGTCTCCAATTAATCGATGCCGCGCCGCAGATCCAGCCGACAGCCAAGGAACATTACGAAGGCAACTGGGCGCCCATCAAGCTGATTTCTTTTCCGGAGTTTTTTATCACCGGCCACGAAGGGCATTGGCCATTCGATCACTATGTGAACGAAGTCCTGATCGAAATCCCTGGCGAAGAAACCCGGCTCCTGGCGGAAAAGGCGAAGGCGTACGGCGTGTTCATCGCGGGTTGCGCCCTGGAAAGAGATCCGGCTTGGATCAAGGACGACTATTTCTTCAACACGCATTTCATCATCTCTCCGAAAGGCGAAATCATTCACAAGTACCGGAAGTTCACGGTGGCGACCCACTATGAATTGTCCATAAGCCCTCACGATGTCTACGACAAGTACGTGGCGATGTATGGCGACTCGCTATCGAGCTTCTTTCCCGTCACGGAAACTGAAATCGGCAAGATCGGGACCATCACCTGCATGGACGGGCACACGCCCGAGACCGCCCGCGCGTTGGGCGTGCAGGGAGCCGAAGTGATCCTGCACCCCACCCTGGTGGACCCCTGCATGTCGCCGCCGATGGAGACCTGGCAGATGATGAATCGCATGCGAGCCTGGGAAAACCTGTGTTACGTCGTGTCCGCCAACTGGGGAGCGTTGCTCGGAGCGCGCCGGCCAAAATACTTTGCCCCGGGCAAGTCCATGATCGTCAACTACAACGGCGTCGTCACCGCCTACGCCGATTTCCCCGGAGAGGCCATCATCAGCTCCGTAATCAATCTGGAGGAGCTGCGCAGAAGAAGAATGGATCCCAGCCGAAACTTCCAGACGCTCTTGCGCAACGAGGTCTACAGAAAAATTTACGAGCCGGCCGTGTATCCCGCCAATCAGTTTGCGAAAGCTTCTCCGAAAACGCGCGCGGCCCGCGACCCGCGGATAACGATCGACGAGTTTGTGAAGAAGGGCATCTACGTCCCGCCAGCCAAGATGCCGCGCGATAACCGGGGATAGCGCGAATCGAATCGGTGAGCGCCTTCAGCGTGACGCGGGGCGAGCGGATCGTGAATTCCGAGATGCCGCCGGCAGGCCGTTGCCATGACTTCGGCCGCGCGGTCGTAAAGGCGATCCGCCACTGGAAGACCAAAGCTCGCGTGGCGCGATTCGCATCCGGAGGGCTCTCGCATTTCGTGATCGAGGAACAAATGGATCGGGCGTTCCTCCACGCGCTTCGCGAGCGCAGCGCCGCCGATAGCACCGGCCTGCGGGAACAGCTGTTGCATTCGGGTAATTCAGAGATCAAGAACTGGATTGCTCTCGGCGGACGAACTTCGGAGATCGGCCGCGGATTCGAACTCGTTGACTACGTGCCTTGCGATGGTTCCGAGGCGGGAGCCGGCACAGCCAACGCCTTCGTAGCCTGGCGCTACCCGCGCTGTCTCACAAGGAGTGGACGCGCATTAAGGGACGAACCTGAATTTTTTCGAGCCAGCCCAGCGGCGGCGGATACTTTTGGATTTGCCATGGCCCGGTGACTGCGTTTTGGACCGCGCTGGCTGCATCGGCTCCCCGCGCAGTGGTCCTCGGCACGCAAAAACGAATGCCGGCGGCAGATTGCGCCAGATGACTCTTCGCCGTACCGTGCCGAAGTACCCGTGCAGCAGCTTCCGGAGATCGAACCTCTTCAACTGGCCATTCTTCAACTGCAACCCGTGAAAATACTGATATTGAGTCAAGACGCCGTCTTCGCCTAGAAGGCTCCTGAGCTCGCGCAGAATCGCGTGCCTCTGCCAATCGGGCATGAATCCCAGCGCCAGCGATGAAACGGCCGCGTCCACACGGTCGTACCCGCGGCGGTGCAGCTCCTTGCATAGCGTCTCGGCGCTCGCGTTGATCACGTCCAAGCGCGAGTCGCGGACATTGGACTTGAGGTAGCGGGAAAAACGTGGATTAATCTCGAAGGCCAGCAGAGTGGCATCGCCTGGCATGTGCTTCAGCAAGGCCTGCGTGATCACCCCGGTGCCGGGCCCCACTTCCACCACGACACGCGCCGATTCGAGCGGAAGCGGCCTCAGCATGGCCTGCGTGAGGAAGCGCGAACTGGGAGCAACGGCACCGACCGTGGAAAAGTCGGTCACGGCCTCCATGGCAAAAGTTGTCAGATTCATGTCTGGCGAACCTCGTCGAAAAACGCGAGATATCGTATTCGTGCGAGGCAGAGTGTACATCTCACCCGCACTCGTGAAAATGACTTTGTTGGGCAATTTCTTCGCTGCCTCAATGCTCAGAAGAAACTCTGAAGAGGCGCCACCAGAGGCTGACCAATTCATGCAAACCGCGCCGATTCCCGACGGAGACGACAGGAAAATCTTCGCGCGGAACGCCAAACCTCTCCTCGGATTTTGGCACTGGCAGCGTGATGGGGAATAGCTGTCGCGGCATCCAGGAGCCGAAGAGAAACCGCCTAGCTCGTGGTTACTGAGCTGGCCTGCGCCCGACGTGGCTTCAAGATCTCGTCGACGAGAAACAAATCTGTCAGCAGTGCGCGGAGATGGATGGAGGCGTTCAGGTTGTCAATCAACTGAGAGCTAAGCGTGGGCTGGGCAAGAACCATCTGGATGGCGGCCAGAGAGTCACGAGCGTCACGGTCCAGCACCGCGAGAAACGCTTGATACCGGTCGGCTGGCTGCAGGTTTTCTTGTTTCACCGCAGTCGCATAAGCGTCCGCCAGTCCTGAAAGCGCCTCGACGGCTCGATTCAGGTAGTGGCGCACCTGCCCGGTCGATTGGCTCCTTTCGTCACCGGGCGATCCCTGGCCGGCGTACGCCAGCATGAACTCGTAACATTCTTCAATGGCGGCGCAACGATCGCTTATTCCGTCGGGCATCGCGTCAGACCACCACTTCCGGCGCTTTCGACGTTCCGGCCTCCGAAGCACCCTCGCCGACGGGCCATCGCTCGGGATCGTGGTGTTCCAAGTACTTTCCGCGACTGATCCATCCGAAAATCATCGATTTGGTGAGGAAAAACTTCTCTGGCCTGACCGCGAAGTAAACGTGCGCCATGATCAGCGCGACAAATCCGACACCC